>NZ_DATGNR010000042.1:0-116062 GCF_035306605.1 Xanthomarina sp.
AAGTAACCGTAGTCGTACCACCTTCGCATAATAGCGGAGCAGTAGGATTTCCATAATCTCCTGTAGCATTACAACCACCAGTAACAGAGAATCCTTGTAACCACGTATTGAATGCTGCGTCAACAGCTGCTTGATCAGCGAATCACAAGCCTCAGAAGTCATAGAGTCTGGAGCGTTAGCAACTACTGCTTCAGGAGCATTAATTGTAAATGTTCTTTCGATAGAGGTATCACCACATATATCAGTAACATTATAAGTAACCGTAGTCGTACCACCTTCGCACAATAATGGAGCAGTAGGATTTCCGTAATCTCCTGTAACATTACAACCACCAGTAACAGTGAATCCTTGTAACCACGTATTGAATGCTGTGTCAACAGCTGCTTGATCAGCGAAATCACAAGCCTCAGAAGTCATAGCGTCTGGAGCGTTAGCAACTACTGCTGTTGGAGCATTAATTGTAAATGTTCTTTCGATAGAGGTATCACCACAGATATCAGAGATATTATAAGTAACCGTAGTCGTACCTCCTTCGCACAATAATGGAGCAGTAGGATTTCCGTAATCTCCTGTAGCATTACAACCACCAGTAACTGTGAATCCTTGTAACCACGTATTGAATGCTGTGTCAACAGCTGCTTGATCAGTGTAATCACAAGCATCAGAAGTCATAGAGTCTGGTGCGTTTGTAACTACTGCTTCAGGAGCATTAACTGTAAATGTTCTTTCGATAGAGGTATCACCACAGATATTAGAGATATTATAAGTAACCGTAGTCGTACCACCTTCGCATAATAGCGGAGCAGTAGGATTTCCATAATCTCCTGTAGCATTACAACCACCAGTAACAGAGAATCCTTGTAACCACGTATTGAATGCTGCGTCAACAGCTGCTTGATCAGCGTAATCACAAGCCTCAGAAGTCATAGAGTCTGGAGCGTTAGCAACTACTGCTTCAGGAGCATTAATTGTAAATGTTCTTTCGATAGAGGTATCACCACATATATCAGTAACATTATAAGTAACCGTAGTCGTTGCACCTTCGCATAATAGCGGAGCAGTAGGATTTCCGTAATCTCCTGTAGCATTACAACCACCAGTAACAGAGAATCCTTGTAACCACGTATTGAATGCAGCATCAACAGCTGCTTGATCAGCGTAATCACAAGCTTCAGAAGTCATTGCATCTGGAGCGTTGATTACTAACTCTGGTGTATTAATAGTTATAATTTGCTCCACTGTTGCTGTTGCTCCACAATTATCTGTAAGGGTAAATGTTCTTGTAACAACAATAGGACAAGTTTCGGAAGCACTATCTAAATAAGTTATGCTTGCTAAATTTTCTTCTTCAAAACCACCTCCTTCAGCTGTAAATTCAGCTTCTGTTATAGTGACTTCTGTTTCAGAATATTCTAAATAAATTGTAGGCTCGTTTATAAGGTCGCTAGTTTCACAACCTTCTAATGATTTGTTAGCAGGTGCTGTTGTAATAATAGGAGCAACAGCATCTAAAACTTCTATCTCATAATTACCAGTAGCTGAACATTCAGTATCATTATCACTAATAGTTACAGTGTAGGTTCCAGCAGTTAAGCCAGTTAAGATTGCTGAATCTAAACTAGGATCAATAGTACCATTATAAGACCAAACGTAAGTGTAGTTTCCTGAGCCACCCTCGACATTTAAAGTAATAGAACCATTACTACTGTCTGTACAACTTTCATTAATTATTTCTTCTGTTATTGTTATGTTATCATAAACAGAAACTGTAAATGGCACTTTTTCTCCCATACAATTTCCGTCAAGTCCTTCAGCCGCATAATAGGTAAACTCTCCTACTGTATCTGTAGGTGGGGTAAATAAAGGTTGTCCAACAGTGTTTGGGTTATTATCAGTATAAAACAACACTACGTGGTTAGGATTTGTTGTAGTTCCAGTTATTGGTGATGCAACTTCATTTAAACAATATTCAAAATTTTCAACAGTTGGAACCGTTTCAATATTAGCTACTTCAATTGTGAAAATATATATACAAGTTGTGTCTCCTGGAGGTACAGCGTAGTATGTTGAAACACCCGGAGTTGCTGGAAATGGGTTTGTATTAGTATATTGAATTGAAGAAGGTGTTAATGGGTATATATTATAAAAAGTTGATCCTAGAGGGAATTGTGATGAAACTACAGATACAGGTATGGTATTAGCAGTTGAGTTGCAGAAGAAAAACTCTCTTTCTTCTGAAATACCTATACAATTATCTAAAATAAACTGTTCCGAGTCTATATCAATATATATAGGATCTATATTAGGTTCTCCTTGACAAATACCATTTTGTTGGTAACCTTGAATTAAAGGAAGAGTATATGGAGAACCAGAAGTAGCCCCTATTCCTGAGATGTATCCACCTACTATTACAATTCTTGGTGCACAATTATTATTTACAAGTATTGAGCAATCTTCAGTGGCCTTTAGTTTAAAGGTAATGTCTGCTAAGAGTGTATTTATATCCGTGTTGATTGGTAAATAGTCAAATTCCCAAACAATAGCTCCAGTAGCACCTTCGTTAGGATCAAAATACGGAGCAGTTTGTATAACTCCAGAGTCATATATATTAGAAGTGATACTTGGATTAATATAAGTTGACGTAAAAGGAATTGGAACAACAAGTTTTGCATTTTCAATAGCTTCTGTACCTTTGTTTCTTATTTCAATACCATATTCAATGGTATCTCCCGGTTCAACAACTATATTAGAGCCTGAAGGAGGAACACCATTAATTGTGTTTGTTGCTAACACTCCTTCTGAAACCGGTATATATGCATCAACGGACATTGTCATATTAAAAATAACATAGGTGTCTTGATTAGAACCATATCTAAACCTTGTTTGAGTTTGGCCGTTAGCAATTAATTGATTGTTAGTATTGTTTAGGTTAAACATGCTAATGTCTAAACCAGTATTATTAGTGTTGTTAGGAGTTCTTGGATTACCACCTGTTACAATGGAAGAGTTAAAGAAGTTGTTTGTTGAATTTCCTGAGTGACTTAAAGAAACCCAAGCGTTGTTATTAGCATTTCTAATACTGAAGAAATCACCAGAAATACTTCTGTCACCTTCACCTGCCATTAATCCTAATTTAATATTTACATCTCCAGCTTGAACTGCATTAAAACCTGATACAGGTAGTTCGTAAGCTGTTGTAGAACCAGTACCACCATTATGCTCAACAAATGCATATCCGTCAAATATGGTAACGTCTCTCCAGTTCATTTTGGAGTTTTCATATATTACTACAAGGCTCCATCCTCCATAATACCCAATAGAACCACCATTCCCTTGACTTAAGGCTAAATCAGCAACCCAATATTCTCCTAATCCATTGTTTCTAACTTGGTTAGTTACTTCTTTGAAACCTACATACATGCCTTCTTTTCCTGGATACAATATTTGGTTTGCATCTGCTTGATGAACTACATAATCACTATCATTAGGACCTTTTAGTTTAATAGTTCTTTTTTGAAGATTTGTTAAATAGCTATCATTCCCTCGTCCAGACCAATAAAGCCCAGCGAATAGAATATTAGAACATTCTGGATTAGCTCCGTTTTCTTCAGAAAATGTTAAGGTAGCTGAAGAAGAGTTTGTTGTACTTGGGTTACCATCTAAGTCAACAAATACCATGTTGGTATTACTATTAGTGGAACTGTTATTTAAACCAGTAACCGTTAAGTTAGAGTTTCCAATAAGTGTAAAATCACCTTTAATACTATAGAGTTTTATGTCTGGTGTATATTGTGATGATCGTTGGGTAAAGGGCTCTAATACTTGAGAAAAAGTAGAGCTAGCGAAAGAGCAAATAAGTATAAACATACTTATTGTCTTTTTATTAAATAAAACAGAATTTATAGTAAACTTTTTCATACTGATATGACTTTTACGTTGTGATATTTTTATGTTTATCGAGGAATATTTACCCCATAATAATTAAGAATATTACTAGAAGGAACATTCGAAAACATGTTTTCTACTTGCTGCTTAGAGGCCTGGATCTCACAGTTTATGTATACGCATTTAAGGTTGCTTAAGTTGCTAAATGCATCTAAGTAATTAATTCTCGCATTTAAATCATTTAAACTATTTACATTAATTATAATAGATTCAACGTTACTTAAATCTAAGTTGTTTAACGTTGCTAAAGACGCTACATCGGTATAAAGTCTTTTGTAATTTTCTTCGCTAAAGGTTAATCTGCCGTTAGTGTAGTAACCACTTTCTTTATATTCATAAACATATTCTTTAAGTTCTGTATTGGAAGTGTTAACAGCAGTTCTAGAGGTATTACTGAATAACTGCACATCATTACTTTGGGCAATGGAATTATTAAAAGTAATTAAAGTCAATAACAGCAAACAAAAAGAAAGGATATTGGATGGGTTGGATTTCATAATTAGTTTGTTAAATATATTAGTACTTAAGTTTTTTTAATATTCATATACAATGAATCAAGATTAAAATTTCAAAATTTCATCTTAAACGTTCAATACAATAATCTTGTACTGTTGTAGAGGGATGAACACTGAGTCTTCAGTGTATCCTGGATTACATGTTGTTTTTTGATTTTGGGTATATTTTTAATTAATAGCTTAGTAACAAATAAATAGAGATTCTTTAATGAAATCAAAAAATTATGTTAAGGAACTCATAAATTCGATAAGGAGCATTTTGTAAACACTTAGTCGATTAAATGAGATTATTAATCGATAGGAAATATGTGCAAATTCTTACTTTAAGTTAACTTTTAATTTTTTTTATACACTTTATTAAGTTTGATGTTTTAATTATTTAGATTTATAATAGCTTTACTCAATGAGTAAAAACCATGTTATTTTATCGATATAAAATTATTGTTGGTCGGTAAAAAATGTATTTAATCGATATGAGATGAAAAAATTAATACTTGTCAGACATGCGAAATCATCTTGGAATGAAGGTGTAAAAGACCATGATAGAGGGTTAGAGAATAGAGGTTTTACCGATGCAAATTTAGTGTCGTTGAATTTTAAGGAATACCTTTTAATTCCCGATAAAGTAATTTCTAGTACAGCTAAAAGGGCCAAAACTACAGCTCAGATATTCTTAAAAAATTTAGAAATAGACCCTGGAAAATTGGAGTTGAATAAAAATGTTTATGATTTTTCTGGAGAAAACCTAGTTAAGACTATTAAAGAAACTCCTGATAATTTTGATGTTTTAATGGTCTTCGGACACAATTACGCTTTAACTGAATTTGTTAATACTTTTGGAGATATGATTATTGAAAATGTTCCAACTAGTGGACTTGTAGTTATAGAGTTCCATACGGATTCATGGCAGTATATTTATAAAGGACAAACTTTAAAAGTAATATTTCCTAGAGATTTAAGAGAGTAATAAAGGAGGAAATAAATCTAAAAAATTTAGTTTTAAATTTTAATTCACTTTAAAACCCTTCAAATTATTAAGTTGAATTTCAAAATTTTAAAATTCCTAAATAAAAGATTTTATTATACTTGAAAACACTAGAAGTTGGTAGGTAATCTATTCAATATTACATTTTAATGGAATATATTTGTAAGACTTAAATTAACCTTTGAATGACAAAAAGAGATAAACCTAATTATAATTATATAAACAGGGAAATAAGCTGGTTGCAATTTAATGCCAGAGTTCTGCAGGAAGCAGCAGACAAGAATGTACCATTAATTGAAAGATTAAGGTTTCTAGGTATATTTTCTAATAATTTGGATGAGTTTTTCAAGGTAAGATATGCTACAGTAAAGCGTATTGTTGAAGCAGGTAAGGATGCCAAAAGTGTTCTAGGTGGGATTAAGGCAAATGAACTTCTTGAAGAAATAACCCAAATAGTAATCAACCAACAAAGCGAAAGTCTCGAGATTTTAAGCAATATTCAAAAAGAGCTTGAGAAAGAAAATATTTTTGTAATTAATGAAGATGACATTGACGAGAATCAGCATAAATTCATCAAACAGTATTTTATAAAGAAAGTAAGTCCGGCTTTAGTTACCATAATTTTAAGTAATCAAGTAGATCTCCCTAATTTAAAAGATAGTGCATCATACTTGGCTGTAAAAATGACTTTACATAATGGACATGGTTGTCAGTATGCCTTAATTGAAATATCAAAAGCTATGGATCGTTTTGTGGTTCTGCCAGAAAAAAACGGAAAGAGCTACATTATTATGTTGGACGACTTATTGCGCTATTGTTTAGACGATATTTTCAACATTTTCCATTATGAAAAAATTTCGGCTCACATGATTAAAATCACAAGAGATGCTGAACTAGATTTTGAAAGTGATTTAACTAAAAGTTTTATAGAAAAAATTTCTGACAGTGTTAAGCATAGACAAATAGGGGAGCCTGTTCGATTTGTTTATGATAAAATGATAGATCCAGAAACCTTATCCTATTTAATGTCTAAAATGGGAATTGATTCTCATGATAGTATTATTCCTGGAGGAAGATATCATAACCGAAGAGATTATATGGCCTTTCCTAGTTTAGGAAGAACAGACTTACTCTACAGTAAAATTGAACCATTAGCCATTAAAGACTTAAGTTTAGAAGATAGTATTTTTGATAGTGTTGCTAAAAGAGATTATTTGCTTCATGCACCATATCAAACTTTTGCCTATGTTGTTAAATTTCTTAGGGAGGCTGCTCTCGATCCAAAGGTAGCTACCATTAAAATTACTATTTATAGGTTAGCTCAAATTTCTCATGTTGCTAGTTCTCTAATTAATGCCGCTAAAAACGGTAAAAAAGTTACTGTGTCAATTGAAATTCAAGCACGTTTTGATGAACAAGCCAATATAGATTATGCCCAGCAAATGGAAAATGAAGGCGTGAATTTAATTTTTGGTGTTCAAGGATTAAAAGTCCACAGCAAAATGTGTGTAATAGAACGTGAAGAAAAAAACAAATTAAAACGTTATGGGTTTATAAGCACGGGGAATTTTAACGAATCAACTGCTAAAATATATACGGATTTCACTTTGTTTACTTCAGATCAGAGAATATTGAAAGATTTGAATAAAGTGTTTAGTTTCTTCGAAATTAATTACAGAATCTATAGATACAAACACATTATTACGTCGCCTCATTATACCCAAAAAGCCTTTTTTAAGCTTATAAATACTGAAATTCAGAATGCTAAAGCAGGAAAGCCAGCCTATATTAGGTTAAAAATGAATAGCCTTTCTAGTTTTAAAATGGCCGATAAATTGTATGAAGCTAGTAAAGCAGGAGTTAAAGTACAAATGATAGTTAGAGGTATTTGCTGTTTAATTCCTGGAGTGAAAGGTATGAGTGAAAACATTGAAGCAATTAGTATAGTAGATAAGTTTTTAGAACATACTAGACTCTTTATTTTCTGTAATAATAACGACCCAAAAGTGTATATTTCATCAGCGGATTGGATGACTAGAAACATAGAAAATAGGGTGGAAGTAAGTTGTCCTATCTATGATGAGGATATTAAAAAAGAACTTATAGAAACATTTAATATTTGTTGGAGCGATAATGTAAAGGCTAGAATTTTAAACGAATCGCAGAAAAATGAATACAGAAAGAGTAAAGGGCCGAAAATACGTTCCCAGTTCGTCTTATACGATTACTACTCTAAAAAACTAGAAAATTAGTATGCTAAACATAAAAAAATACGCGGCTATAGATATAGGATCCAATGCTATTAGACTTCTTATAGCCAATATTATTGAAGAAGAAGGAAAAGAAACACGATTTAAAAAAAGTTCCTTAGTACGTGTTCCCGTGCGTTTAGGAGCCGATGTGTTTTTAGATCAATACGTTTCAGATTACAATAGAGACCGGATTGTGGACACCATGAAGGCCTTTAAGTTGTTGATGAAAACTCATAACGTCGTTAAATATAAAGCCTGTGCCACCTCGGCAATGAGAGAAGCTATAAATGGTAATGAAGTTGTTGAATTGGTTTATAAAAAAACAAAAATTAAAATAGATGTTATTGAAGGTGAAGAAGAAGCAGCTATTATTGCCGCAACAGATTTACATTCATATATAGATAAGAGCAAAACCTATTTGTATGTAGATGTAGGTGGAGGAAGTAGTGAGTTTACCATTATTGATAAAGGTGAAACAATAACTTCAAAATCTTTTAAAATTGGAACAGTTAGGTTGTTAAATGATATTGTAAAAAAAGAAACTTGGAACGAACTGGAAAAATGGATTAAGGAAAACACTAAATTATATGAAAAAATAGACGTTATAGGTTCTGGAGGAAACATAAATAAAATATTTAAAATTTCTGGGAAAGCAATGGGGAAACCATTAACCTATTTTTATCTAACTACGTATTATAATATGTTACAATCCTATTCCTATGAAGAACGCATTTCAGAATTAGATTTAAATCAAGATCGTGCCGATGTAATTATACCAGCTACTAGAATTTATTTGTCATCTATGAAGTGGAGTGGAGCTAAAGATATATATGTTCCAAAAATTGGATTGTCTGATGGAATTATAAAAAGCATCTACCGAAAAACAGTTTCTAGCAATACACAGTAGAAATCATACATTTGGTCTTTAAAGTATATTACATTTCATCAAAATATTTATATTAGATTCATTAGTAATTCTAAACTGCTTCTTTAAAATATTTTATTATGAAAAAAACATTACTTCTTTTAGCTTTTATTACAATTTCAACCTTGAGTTATTCGCAAAACAGCATGTATGGTGTACGAGCAGGATTAAATATTTCTAATTTAGATTTTGAACCCAACCCAACTTTTGAAAATAAGCATAGGAATGGATTTGCTATTGGTTTCTTTGGTGAGTACGATTTGTGCAAAACCTTTGCTATAGCTCCAGAAGTTCAGTTTTCAGCTGAAGGAGCGAAAGACAAAGATTTAAGATTAGATTATATCCAAATACCTGTTTTGGTTAAATATAGACTTAGTGAAAGGTTTTTAATTGGAGCTGGACCTATGGCAGGCGTAAAAGTTTGGGAACATGAAGATGGTAATAAAAACTTTGCGTTTTCAATGGTAGGAGGTTTGGAATTATTTATAACAAGCGAAATTTTTATAGATGCAAGATATCATTACGGATTTACCAATGTTATTGATAATAATTCTACATTCGAGGCTAAAAATAGCAACATACAAATTGGCGTTGGAGTAAAAATTTAAGATAATGATATTCAATAAAAAAAACTCCGATGATTTTTTAAAATCATCGGAGTTTTTTATTTAGTTGAATTTTAAATATCCTATTTAATACTACCCGTGAATGGTTTCAGATTTACTCAAATCTTTCATGATTTCTGCTTCAAATTTTAGAAGCTGTTGCCATTTTTCATCTACTTCTTTTCTGTCTCCATATTGTCTTGCAAATCCTAAAAACATGGTGTAATGATTGGCTTCGCTTACCATGAGTTTTCTGTAAAATTCAGCAAGCTCTTTGTCTTCCAATTCTTCTGAAAGCAACCTAAACCGCTCGCAACTTCTAGCTTCAATTAAGGCTGCATAAAGTAATCTGTGTACAAGTTGAGTTGTTCTGCTTCCTCCTTTTGGAAAAAAAGTAATTAGTTTTAAAACATACTCGTCTTTTCTATCGCGACCTAAGGTCCAACCTTTTTCCAAAATCCGATCGTGAACCATTTTAAAATGACTAATCTCTTCTTTTACTAAAGCAATCATTTCTTGAACTAGTTCTGTATATTCTGGAAAACTAACTATTAATGAAATAGCTGTACTTGCAGCTTTTTGTTCGCAATAAGCATGGTCGGTTAATATTTCTTCAATATTTTTTTCTACAATATTTACCCAACGAGGGTCTGTTGGTAATTTTAATCCTAACATGATTTTTTGTTTAGCCATTTTTATAAAATTAACTAGTTATCGTTTGGTCAAACATCAAATTAATTAATGTATAGCTCAATCGAAAATATTTTTATTTTACTTTCTTTTTAGATTAAATATCTAAATCAAAGGTTCTTCTTAATGTTTCTATAGCTGGATTTTTTTCCAATAATTTCTCGTACTTATCCCTATCAGTAAACGCGTATTGCTTTTCCATTTCTTCATTTATTTCAATGGATAATTGCAAGTCGTAGTTATTTAAGGACTTTTTCAAAAATACCATCAATTCATACTGTTGACGTTCAAGTTCTACTTTGTTGGTAGAATTCGGAAACTCAAGGCAGATAGTTGTTCCATCCAGTTTTGGCGTATCAATCGAAAGAATGGAAGCTAAATTAAATTGTCCTTTTTCTTCTAATTGTTTAATAAAAGCATTCCAAAACGTCATAAATTGTTCTTCAGTAAATGCATCAGTTGGTAGATTTTCTTCATCTACAACTACTTCCATCTGTTTTATTTGATGTTCTTTCTTTGCTTGAATACTTTTTAACGACAAACCAGAAGTGGCTTTTTTGCCACTTTTTAAAGAAATCTTTGGAATTTCAGGTTTTGCTGTTTCAGAAACGGTGTTTTGAATTTTATTAGTACTCGTATTATTACTTCTAACCGGTTGACTATAAGTTTGAGGTTTGGTTTCTTGAAAAGAAGTTTGCTCAGGTTTCGATATAGATACAGGAATAGGTTTAATTCCTTTATTAATAAAGTAACTGGCCGGAATTATGAAGTTCTTACTATTTTTTTTTTCTCCATCAAAAGTGATAGAGGCAAGTTGCATAAGGCATAATTCAACGAGTAGTCGTTGATTTTTACTGGTTTTATACTTTAAATCGCAATCGTTTGCTAATTCTATTCCTTGAAGTAGGAATGGTTGAGAAGCCTTTTTAGACTGGATTAGATATTTTTCTTGGGTTTCTTCGCCTACTTCTAATAACTCTATAGTTTCAGAATTCTTACAAACCATTAAATCTCTAAAGTGAGAAGCTAAACCAGCAATGTAATGATGGCCATCGAACCCTTTGGCCAATATGCTATTAAACTGAACTAAAAGACTTGGTATATTATTTTCAAGAATAAAATCTGTACTAGTAAAGTAAGTTTCGTAATCAAGTACATTTAAATTTTCTGTTACAGCTTGTCTAGTTAAATTTTTTCCTGAGAAACTTACCACACGATCAAATATAGAAAGTGCATCACGCATAGCTCCATCAGCTTTTTGGGCTATAATGTGTAAGGCGTCATCTTCAGCTTCTATCCCTTGTTCTTGGGCAATGTATTTTAAATATTCCTTTGCATCTTTTACTGTAATTCGTTTAAAATCGAAAATTTGACAACGAGATAAGATGGTTGGAATAATTTTATGTTTTTCAGTGGTTGCAAGTATAAATATGCAATGTTTAGGTGGTTCTTCTAGTGTCTTTAAAAAAGCATTAAAAGCAGCTTGAGACAACATGTGAACCTCGTCAATAATATAGACTTTGTATTTTCCCACTTGTGGAGGAATCCGAACTTGATCTGTTAACTCTCTAATTTGGTCAACGCCATTATTAGAAGCGGCATCTAATTCAAAAATATTAAATGCAAAGTCTTCGTCTTCCTTCTCCGTTCCATCGCTGTTAATCATTTTAGCTAGGATACGGGCACAAGTTGTTTTTCCAACCCCACGTGGGCCTGTAAACAGAAGAGCTTGTGCTAAATGATTGCTTTCAATAGCATTTAATAAAGTATTTGTAATAGCCTGCTGACCCACAACATCTTTAAATGTTTGAGGTCTGTATTTACGCGCAGAAACTACAAAGTGATCCAATTTTACTGAATTTATTTTAGAAATTTTAAAATGCTAAACTTGAAAGTAACAAAGTTAAAAATAAGCTTTAAATTAAGTACTATTCCCGTCTATATTTAATAGGAGTTATTAACAAAGTTCCTAACGAGCTTAGTGTTTAAGAGTAATTAAAGGAGTTTTTTTCACTTCTCTGCATACAATTAAAACTCTAGGTAATTATACCTTTAATTCTAAATCTTTATTATGTACTTTTGCGCCAAGTAGATCGCCTTATCGCTGTCCTGATTTATTAGGATGGAGGAAAGTCCGAACACCATAGTGCAACATAGTGGTTAATGGCCACCAGTCGAGAGGCTAGGAAAAGTGCAACAGAAAGTATGTACAGGTAATGCTGTAGTGAAACCAGGTAAACTCTATGTGGTGCAATGTCATGTAAACCAATGCTTGAGGGCGGCACGCTCGATGTTGGAGGGTAGGCAGCTAAAGTGTTTTTGGTAACAAAACACTCAGATAAATGATAAGGGCTTTTCTTTTTTATAATTTATTTTTTAAAAAGAAAATGTACAGAATTCGGCTTATAGATTTGCTTAAATATCATAAACCCTTCAAGTTTTTGAGGGGTTTATTATTATAATTTATTCTTTTTGAATAGTTTTCAAAAATGAAATTTTATCAATTTATATCAATCCTCCTTTTTTACTATTTTTAGTTTTGCTTAAGAAGCAGAAAGAAAGCCCTATATGTTTGACTGAAATGGAAAAGCAATAGGAGGAAAAGAATTCTTTCGTAAATTAAGATCTAGTGTATATTTTAAAAGAGTTGTTGTAAATGATACAGCTGTAATTGCTAAGCTTTAGATTGAGAGAAATTAATAATAATGAAGGAATCCAACCTTTTTATATAACAGAAAAAGGGTTTCGTTATAAAACTGGAAAGTAGATTCTCTATGAGGATAAGTTAGACTTATTAAAAGATTTTTTTTTTTAATATAAACCTATACTTTGGAAGTGCGATTGTTTTAAAACCAAAAGGTAAATATTGTAAAGAATTAGGCGAATTCTCCACGTTTAATATTTCAGATAAAGCTTTGATAGATTGGTAGTTTTACGATGGATTTTCAAAAAAACTAAATATATTTCCGCCATAACTTTTAGAATAGCTAAAATTTTCTATTTCAGAAAGTACCGTGTGTTTGGAATGTTCTACAATTAAAATGCCATCTTCTTCCAATAAATTGTTTTTAAAAATTAGCTCTGGGATTTTAATAAAATTTTCAAGAGAAAAACCATAAGGAGGATCGGCAAAAATAATGTTCGATTTTTTTGTGGCTTTTTCTAAATAAGTAAACACATCACTTTTTATGGCTTGTATGGGCATTTCGAAACTTTTAGCAGTTTCTGTTATAAATTTAACACAACCATAGTCTCCATCAACACTTGTAATGTATGTAGTTCCTCTTGATGCAAATTCATAACTAATGTTTCCTGTGCCAGCAAAAAGATCTAATACAGTAATTTCATCAAAATAATACTGGTTATTAAGAATGTTGAATAGGGCTTCCTTAGCCATATCTGTGGTTGGGCGTACAGGTAATTTTTTTGGAGCAGTAATTCGTCTGCCTTTAAATTGTCCAGAAACAATGCGCATTAAAAACTTTGTATTAGAACAAAATCGGAATAGTCGGATTTTGGTTCGTTAAGGTATTTATAAGTATCGATACGTTTTCCAAAACTTATATGTCTGATGTATTTATATAAGATTTCATATAAATTGGATTCTTGTTCGATATCTCCCAAAAGTACGACATTTATTTTTTCAGGATTTAATTTTAACTGTTCTATAGTAAACAAGATATAATAAATGAAATCTTCTTTACTAGAATAATCGAAGGTGTTATATAAATTAAGTTTTCCTTGATTTGAAACTACAATTTCAAAATGGTCTTTATTTACATGTACGTATAACTTAACATTTTCCGAATGTTTTTCAATTTGTAAAATCTTGTCTACCAAAATGGTCGAGAAATGGCTATAAGTAAAGCTGCCAAAGGTGTCATAAATATAATTGTTTACATTTACGTAGGGTACATAAACACTAACACTATCATTAATATTCAGATGGTCGTAAGCTATAAAATCTGATTTAAGTATTTTTGAATTGAATTTTAAATAATCTGCTAAATAGTCCTCATTAAACAGAGCTTTAGGAACTATAGTAGCAAGTTCATTTATATAAATTACATGAACATTATTAAAATCTTCCTGAAGTTCTTTTTCTGTACTAAAAAGTAGTTTTAAAAAATCTAAAGCTTCAAAGGGAGAAAGTTTTTTGTCCTTTTCGAAATGCTTTAAATATGAAATAGTATTTGTATCCTGGTTTAGGATACAAAAAGAAAGTCCATTCAAGCTTATTTGAATGGACAAATCTAGATTATTTAATTTGTTATAAGTTTTATTCGCTATCTCCATAAGTTTTTGGCCAATTTCCATTGGTTTTAACCTCTGTCATAGATCCTACTTTTAAAGCATCTCCATTAACACCATCCACAGAAATTACTTGATTTTCTTGAATGATAAGGTCTCTGTCTTGATCGTGTAAAATAACATTTTTCTTAACACTAGCTTCAAAAACCGGGATTTTTATTCCGTTTTGATCTAAAAATCCAGCTTCCATTTTAAATTGCTTATCTGTATTAGGAACATTCATCATGGTTTTATATCTATTAGAGTTCTTAAATAAAGAATCCTTAACAGATTTAGTTCCTAAAGTATCAATAATTCTAATTTCTTTAGTCATTTCAACACCGCCATAACGTTTTGTTAATTCTTCATCAATTACGGTTGAGTCTCTACGTTGCGTAATTGTAAAATGAGCAGTATCTATAAATTTTACTAAATTTTCGTGATTAGGAGCAAATACACCAGTTACTTGTTGGTGTGCTAATTGAGCATCTCTAATGTCTATAAGTCTCTCAATAACTTGTGCGTAACGTTTGTTCTTCACTTTGTTAAATTGAATTGGCTCGTAAATTGACATAAAGGTTAGATATCCCAAATAGAAAATCAGCGCCCAAAGAGCAATGGTCAATACTGGTTTAACTTTAGAAGGGACAAACTTGTCAATTAACCATACTAAACCAATAGTAAGTACTATTACAGCAACAGCTATAAGAATTATTTTAAACATAGTGTCAGTTATTAAATTTATTTAAGGTACATCGCAAATCTACAATTTTTTTTTAATCGTAAAAACCAAAGCAGGGAAAAATCATTCTTATCTTTGATGAAATTTAAAAAATCACACTAATACATGACATCTTCCGAATTTTATTCTCTTATAAGACAGCAATTTCCCTTTCATCCAACCACGAAGCAAGAAATTGTATTATTACAACTTTCGGAGTTTATTTTATCTAAAGACCCAAATGCCCTTTATTTACTAAAAGGTTATGCAGGAACAGGAAAAACCACTATTGTTGGTACTTTAGTATCCAACTTATGGAAAATTAAAAAAAGCGCAGTCTTAATGGCACCAACGGGTAGAGCGGCTAAGGTTATCTCAAATTACTCAGGAAAAGAAGCTTTTACAATTCATAAAAAAATATATTTTCCTAAAAAGGAAAAAGGAGGAGGAGTGAAGTTCGTTATGCAACCCAATAAGCACAAAAACACCATTTTTATAGTGGATGAGGCTTCCATGATTCCAGATACGCCTAGCGAATCAAAGTTTTCTGATAATGGTTCCTTGCTAGACGATTTAATGCAATATGTATATTCTGGGTTTAATTGTAAACTATTATTAATTGGAGATACAGCCCAATTACCTCCGGTAAAGCTAGATATAAGTCCAGCATTAGATGCAAATACTTTAGAGCTTAATTATAACAAGCAAGTTACTAAAATGGAATTGGACGAAGTAGTAAGACAGGAGCAAGACTCAGGTATTTTAGTGAACGCTACAAATTTACGTGAAAGCTTAACAGATACCTTTTTCGATAGCTTTAAATTCAATTTAAACAACTATAATGATATTGTAAGACTTATTGACGGACACGAAATAATGGATGCTATAAACGATGCCTATAGTGAACTAGGTAACGAAGAAACAGCAATTATTGTAAGAAGTAACAAACGTGCCAATTTGTATAACGAACAAATAAGAAGTAGAATATTGTTTAATGAAAACGAATTAACTACTGGTGATTTTTTAATGGTTGTTAAAAACAATTATTTCTGGATTAAGCCCACTACAGAAGCAGGCTTTATTGCTAATGGTGATATCATTGAGGTGTTGGAAATTTTTAACATTATAGATTTATACGGATTTCGATTTGCTGAAGTAAAAATCCGAATGGTTGATTATCCTAAAATGAGTCCTTTTGAAACGGTTCTACTTCTAGATACTATTTCGGCTGAAACACCTTCGCTTACCTATGAAGATTCCAATAGACTATATCAAGAAGTAATGAAGGACTATGAAAATGAAACTAGTAATTATAAAAAGTTTTTAAGCGTCAAAAATAATAAGTATTTTAACGCATTGCAAGTTAAGTTTTCCTATGCAATTACCTGTCATAAATCGCAAGGTGGGCAATGGAACACTGTGTTTGTAGAACAACCATATTTGCCAGAAGGCATTACAAAAGATTATTTACGTTGGCTTTATACAGCGGTTACTCGTGCTAAGGAAAAACTATATTTAATAGGATTTACAGATGAGTTTTTTATTGAACAATAAGTGAAATAATGAAATACTATGACAGAATCTGTTTTAAGTATATTTTTAGGAATAGGATTAGCTGCTTCAGTGGGGTTTCGTGTATTTGTACCCTTATTTGTTTTAAGCTTAGCAGCATATTTTCAGTTGTGGGAACTTAATGAATCCTGGTTATGGATTGGTAGTTTGCCTGCAGTTTTAGTTTTAGGAGTTGCAACCGTAGTTGAAATCTTCGCTTATTATATTCCTTTTATAGATAATTTACTAGATACTATTGCAGTACCACTTGCGGCTATTGCCGGAACAGCTATCATGGTTTCTACAGCAATAGATTTAAGCCCAGTGTTTACATGGACTTTAGCGGTTATTGCTGGAGGAGGAACAGCTGCAGCAATTGCAGGAACTAGCTCTGCCACTAGATTAGCTTCAACATCAACTACTGCAGGATTAGGAAATCCTGTTGTTTCAACCTTAGAGACAGGTACTTCTGTGTTTTTATCAGTTGTATCCGTTTTTATGCCTGTTATAGCTATAATTTTAGTTTGTTTTATCTGTTTTATGATTTTTAAGCTTTATAAAAAGTTTCAATCGAGTTAGAGCTTAAATATATTTTAAAAACCCTATTTTTGAAGATACATATTAAATTTATATGAAAATAATTTCCATGATCCCTGCACGATATAGTGCATCCCGTTTTCCAGGTAAGCTTATGCAAGATTTGGGAGGCAAATCTGTTATTAGGCGAACTTATGAAGCCACAGTAAACACTAACTTATTTGATGATGTGTTTGTAGTTACTGATAGCCAGATTATTTATGATGAAATAACAAACCACGGTGGAAAAGCCATAATGAGCAAGAAAGAGCACGAATGTGGTAGTGATAGAATAGCGGAAGCCATCGAATTTATGGATATTGATATTGTTGTAAACGTACAAGGAGATGAACCTTTTACAGAAGTTTCGGCATTACAAAAATTAATCGATGTGTTTAAAAACGATAATCAGAAAGAAGTTGATTTAGCTTCATTAATGGTAAAAATTACAGATTGGGATGAAATTAAAAACCCAAATACTGTAAAGGTAATAGTTGATAATAATAATTTCGCTCTCTATTTTTCCCGTAGCCCAATTCCATACCCAAGAGATGAAACGGTTCCTGTAGTTTATCATAAACACAAAGGAGTTTACGCGTTTAGAAAAGAAGCCTTACTGGATTTTTACCGCTTACCTATGTTGACTTTAGAGGCATCTGAAAAAATTGAATGCATTCGATATTTAGAATATGGAAAAAAAATTAAAATGGTAGAAACAGATGTTCAAGGGGTGGAAATAGATACGCCTGAAGACCTAGAACGCGCTAAAAAACTTTGGAAATAAATACGATGTTTTCTTTGAAAATCCTGTGAATGGATACAAAAAGTATAACAATTAAGAGGTAAATAAATTTGATTAAAGAATATAAAAATATAAAGGTAATAGGCTTTGATGCAGACGATACGCTTTGGGTAAACGAAACCTATTTTCGAGATGCAGAAAAACAGTTTGCCCTACTTTTATCTAAATACGAAACCTTAAATAAAATAGACCAAGAGCTATTTAAAAAGGAGATAGATAATTTACCTCTTTATGGATATGGTATAAAAGGGTTTGTTCTTTCCATGGTTGAAATGGCTTTAGAGTTATCCAATAATAGTGTTCCAAACAAAACTATTCAAGCTATTTTAGATATAGGTAAAGACATGTTAAACAAACCTGTTGAGCTGTTAGATGGAGTAGAAGAAGTTTTAAAAAATCTTTCAGGCAAGTACAAACTTATTTTAGCAACCAAAGGCGATTTGCTTGATCAACAACGAAAATTAGAAAAGTCTGGTTTAACAGATTATTTTCATCACATAGAAGTGTTGATTGATAAACAAGAATCTAATTATTCTAAGCTTTTAAATCATTTAGAAATTAAGCCTTCTGAGTTTTTAATGATAGGAAACTCATTGAAATCGGATGTGTTACCATTATTAAATATTAAAGCACATGCTATTCATGTGCCATTTCATACAACTTGGGTTCATGAGCAAGTGGATCAAAAGGAAACCAATGGTAAATCGTATAGAACAGCTGCTAGCTTGTTGGATATTTTACCTTTATTAAATTAATTAGATAATTATAGTTATTTCATATTCATGAGTTATAAAAACTTTCCAATGGTGTCCAAAGTGATTTTCGGACGAGGTAGTTTTAATCAATTAGAAGAAATACTTTCACCTAAACGATTAAATACTAAAGCGCCATTCATTTATATTGTGGACGATGTTTTTCAAGGTAACTCTTGGTTAACATCAAGAATTCCATTGTCATACAATGATAAGATATATTATGTTTCTGCAGATGAAGAGCCTAAAACCTCCCAAGTAGATCAAATGGTTGAAGAAATAATCTTAAAATTCAATGCTTTACCATCAGGAATAATTGGAATTGGAGGAGGAACCATACTAGATATAGCTAAAGCTATTTCAATTATGCTAACTAATGAAGGCGAATCTAAGGATTACCAAGGATGGGATTTGGTTAAAAAACCAGCTATCTATCATGTTGGGATACCAACAATATCTGGAACTGGTGCAGAAGTATCTAGAACAACTGTTTTAACAGGGCCAGAAAAAAAGTTAGGAATCAATTCAGATTATACACCATTTGATCAAGTAGTTCTAGATCCTGAATTAACCAAAGAAGTACCTGTGGAGCAATGGTTTTATACTGGAATGGACTGTTATATTCATTGTGTTGAATCTTTAAAAGGTACTTTTTTAAATGCTTTTAGTCAAAGCTATGGTGAGAAAGCATATGAACTTTGTGTAGAGCTGTTTTTAGACAACAACCTAACACCAGAGGAAGCACAAGATAAGCTAATGATGGCATCTTGGCATGGTGGAATGAGTATTGCATATTCGCAAGTTGGAGTGGCACATGCCATGAGTTATGGTTTAAGTTATTTGTTAGGAACAAAACACGGAATTGGAAATTGTATTGTTTTCGATCATTTAGAAGAATTTTATCCTGAAGGAGTAAAGATTTTTAAAAAAATGAAAGAAAAACATGGAATAGAGTTGCCAAAAGGGATTTGCGCGAATCTTTCAGATGAAGAATTTGATATTATGATTGATGTAGCATTAGGTTTAGAGCCACTATGGGAAAATGCCTTAGGGAAACATTGGCAAAAAACAATTACTCGAAATAAACTAAAAGAACTTTATTTGAAAATGTAAGATGCGAAAAATAGCTGAATTTATTTATTTTAAGATTTTAGGATGGAAAATAGTTGGAAACACTAATATATCTAAAGATACAGTTAAAAAAGCCGTTCTTATAGCCTTTCCACACACTAGTTGGCACGATTTCTATATTGGAGTATTACTTCGAAAAGTTTTAGGAATTAAAGCTAATTTTATTGCAAAGAAAGAATTGTTTATTTGGCCTTTTGGTTACTACTTTAGATCCATTGGAGGCAGGCCTATAGATAGAACTTCAGGACAAAATAAAGTAGAAGCCATTGCTAAACTGTTTGATGAAAACGACGAATTTAGATTAACTCTAGCTCCTGAAGGAACAAGAAAAAAAGTAGAGGAGTGGCGAACGGGGTTTTACTATATAGCTAAGGCGGCCAATGTGCCAATTATTATGTTTACATTAGATTTTAAGAATAAACAAAATAAAATCTCAGAACCGTTCTATCCGACGGATGATATGGAGGCTGATTTTAAATTTATGAAAAAGTATTTTGAAGGCGTGGTTGGAAAAGTGTCAGGAAATTCATAATAGTTAGGTTATTTATATACAATTATCAATTTTAGCCTAGAGTTGAAAACAAAAAAGCTACTTATTTTAAGTAGCTTTTTTGTTTTTAGAAATAACAATTGTGATGTAATTTCTCTAAAAATATTGAAGTTATAAATTATAGGTAAAAAAACTTTGACTATTCGCTAACCTTAAATTCCTTCATTTCTTTTAAAGGTTCTAATACATTATAATCTTTCCAATAACCAGGATCAAAAGCTTTAAGAGTTTCGTAATCAATTTTTCGTTTTTCAGTAGTAGCATTATAATTGGAAGTTGAAATGGATTTTTCATCCATAACTAAAATCTCGTTTTTTTCTTTAAAGATACCTTCTACTTTAAAATTGAATGCTACTTTATCCCTACTATCATTATCCTTAAATTTTATTGGTCTGTCAACATAAAAATATCTATCCAATTGATCTACCATGTAATTTGGGTAGTAATGACCTTCTGGATGTTTTTTATAAATAACCGAACCTCTTTTATTTTGTTCTATATATTTAACTCCCAAAAGGAACTTTAAATTCAATTTTTCACCTTTTCGTCCTTTTGCAAACTTATAGTCAGCTCTTAAAATAGCAAAGGTTTCATGCGATACGTAAAAGGTTCCTTCAAAATCAGCAGAACCTCTTCGTGGTTCGTATTCTATCACATAAACCATTTCTGGTCCTAAAAATGTAATATCCTTAATCTCGTAATTGTATTTTTTTGTATCTGTAATAAAATCTAGAATGGTTTTGGATGTAAAACTATGATCATTTACTTTATTATGAACCATTTTTCTTATAAATTTCAATGAGTTAATAGTATCGTTTTTACTGTCTTTGTTTTCCTTTAGTGAAACAGAATCAGACATTTTAAACCAACCAGATTTTACAGTATATACCTTATCCTTATCTAAGTGTTTTAAAACAATAGCTTTAGCTTTTTCTGTTAAATTTTCAACGGATTGGTCGTTGCGCTCATCTAACAGCCTAATGGCTTTTGTTACTTCTAATTTTGAGTTTTCTACATCTTTAATTTTTAAATTCCCTACAAACTCCGTGTATTGTTTTGATTTGTTCTTTAATAAGGAGTTACTTAGTTCATCTAAATCGTTGTTAAAAGCTTCTAATTGCTTCTTTTTAAAACCTGAAGATTTATCTATTTTAAATTCGGCATCTTTTCCAACTATATATTCTGTTCTTCTACTAAAAATATCATAGGAAACTAAGTTGGTTTTGTAGTTAGTTTTTAAGTTTCTATTCACATAGTACATTATAGAATCTATAGTAAGTGGCTTGTTGGTTAAGTAAACCTCACGAAGTTCATTTACTTGGTCGTTTAATTTGTAAGTTTTTGAAGTGAATTCTTGAAGTTGTAAACCTAGTTTTTCAAAGCCTAAACAAGAAATATGAACAGAATCCGAAGGTTTAAAACCCGCTGTTTCTATTGAGAAACCTCCTTCTTCGTTTGTAATAACACCATGGTTTTCGCCAATTACAATTGCCGCTAAAGGTATGGGTTCATTGGTTTTTGTAAGTACTTTCCCAGAGACTTGCTGTGCAATAGTGGTTGATATAAACCCAAGAGTTAAGAATAGTAATAGGTAGTTTTTACACATAGTTTTTATTTTAAGACGACTAACTTATTGTATTGTTACTTATAAAGATGAAAAATCCCAAACGATTTGTTTGGGATTTTTTGAAATATTTATGAATTTATTTTTAGAAAGCTCCATCTAAAACACATAAGTTGTCATAATTACCATGGTACAGTCTGTAAGTACCATTTGGTTTAAAAACAATATGATTATAATCTAATTCTGATTTATTGAAAAACGTATTATAGAAAAAATTATAAGAATCTATATATACATCCTTTTCAGGATTTTGCTTAATACTAGAATCTTTACTTACTATTAAATAACCTTCAATTCTGTTCGGGTTTCTTTTAATCGATCTCCAATATCTTTTGTATTTAATATCGTGCTGTAGCTTTTTATCATTTTTTTTATAAAGATGAATAGCAATGGCTTTATTTCTATCTATGTCCTTGCCAACAATCTTTTCAAGTATTAACCGAACTTGTTCGTTTTCTGTTTGAGTCAATTTGTCTTCGATAAAATTTTGACTAAGAAAATTTACAGTAATTCCATCTTCAACAATTGTTTTAGTGGGATATCCCGCCATTAAACATTCATTGAATTTTTTTTCAGATATATAAACTCCTTGGGCATCTGCATATTTCACCTTCTTTCCAGAATCTTGTCCTAATGCCATTATTGGAACAAAACAAGAAAATAAAAATGAAATTACAAATGGCTTAAAGTGCTTCAATAGTAGGTTTTTAAATTAGTCTTCAGAACTTTCCTCCATAGTGTGATATACATTCTGAACATCATCATCTTCTTCTAATTTTTCAAGAAGTTTTTCAACATCTGCAGCTTCATCTGGAGTTAGTTTTTTAGTAACTTGAGGTATACGCTCAAATCCTGAAGATAATATTTCAATACCCCGAGATTCTAATTCTGCTTGTATGGTTCCAAAACTTTCAAAAGGTGCGTAGATTAAAATTCCGTCATCATCGGCAAAAACTTCTTCAGCACCAAAATCTATAAATTCTAATTCTAGTTCTTCTGGATCTAACCCTTCGTTTGGAATTCTAAAGTTACAAGTATGATCAAACATAAACACAACAGAACCTGAAGTTCCTAAACTACCATCACACTTGTTAAAATAACTTCTAACGTTGGCAACCGTTCTTGTGTTGTTATCTGTAGCTGTTTCAACTAAAATAGCAATTCCATGAGGCGCGTAACCTTCAAAAAGAACTTCTTTATAGTCGCCTTGGCTTTTATCGCTTGCTTTTTTTATTGCTCGTTCCACGTTATCCTTTGGCATGTTAACAGCCTTGGCATTCTGGATAACCGCTCGTAATCTAGAGTTACTAGCTGGATCTGGCCCGCCTTCTTTTACAGCCATTACAATATCTTTACCAATACGAGTAAATGCTTTACTCATGGCAGACCAACGTTTCATTTTACGTGCTTTACGAAATTCAAAAGCTCTTCCCATTTATAAAATTTTAATTTTAGGTTCCAAGAAAGTGGAAATATTATTTAATATTTAGTTTGCGACACAAATTTAAAAAAATATGATAATCGAATGTGATTGTATGAAGAAAATTCACAGGTTTTACATTAATAGTTTTAAAATTTATGAACGAGATGACATTTACAGTTATTCCTGTTCTTCAACAATCATTTCTATCGCTTCAGCTAACTGAAAATCTTTTTCAGTAACACCTTTTGCAGAGTGTGTTGATAATGTAATAGACAACACATTATAGGTGTTACTCCAGTCTGGATGATGATTTAATGCTTCACATTCAAAAGCAATTCTGCTCATGGCGCTAAAACAATCTTTAAAATTGTCGAATTCGAATTCTGCATGAAGGGCATCTTCATAATATTCCCAATCAGGAAAGCGCAATAATTTTTTTTCTATGTCTTGTTCTGATAATTTGCTCATTTTATTTGATTTTAATTAGCTCTAAATTTAATCAATTTCAATGAGACCATCAACTAAACGGCTAACTCAGTTAAAATGTCTTCGCTTTTAACTTGTAAATGTTTTGGCAATAAGTTGCTCTGTGGTAAAACAGCTAAATAACGTTCGTCGTTAGTTGTGTAAACTCGTTTTATAATGGGTTGGAAGTTCCCAAAATTTCCTATGGTTTTAATTATATTTTCTATAAACTCATCATGATGTACTAAGTCCGTACTTCCTAAATGAAAGATTCCTGTTTTATTTCGATTAATAATATAATGGATTTGTTGTGTTAGTTTATAGTCTGAAGTAACATTCATCACTAAGTTGGGAAACACTTCTACAGCTTCGCGCGAATTTAATAATTCTTTAATTTCTTGAATTCTTGGTGATTGAGCTCCAAAAACCATAGGTGTTCTTACAATTACAACTTGCCTTTTAGGTAAGCGCATGAGCATGTTTTCAATTTTAATTTTGAAATGCCCATAAACACTATGGCTTAAGGTCTTGTCCTGCTCGTAACTAGGATATTTACTATAACCATCGAACACGTTAGCAGATGACAAAAAGATTATCTTACATTCTCTATTAGCTTTTAAATATTCGGAAATATGAGTGTGTGCAATTATTTGAGCCGAAAAATGTCCTCGTAAAGCTGAAATAATTATTGTGGGTTTTACGGCTTCTAAAATTTCAAAAACATCATCCTCTTCAATGTTATACTGAAAAAAGTGTTTGTTTTTTTCAAAAAAAGTGTTTGGTATATTATAGGTGCCGAATGTATTAAAGTAGGAGCAGAGTTCTCTGTACAATGCATTTCCTAAAAAACCACTTGCACCTAGTATTAATATTCGATGTTTATCTTCTCTTTCTTTCATATAGTTCTAAATGGAAGAATACTAATTAAAATATAGGTTTTAAAGGTGATATGTTTTTAAGTATGACAGAATAACCTAAATTTTCCTCATTCATTTAAACCCTGAGGTTAAACTGAAGTTTGATTGAGAAGTATGCTTACTGAAACAGTATTTTTTCCAGTGAAGCCAACTTCAAAAGTAAATACAATTTAAGATAAAGCTTGTTTGCACAAACTTAGGCTACTTTTGAAGTTGGACTCAGGATAAATTATTTATTTAAGTAATTATTCAGCTTTGTAAAACGGTAGTTTAACTACAGTAGCAGGTACCGCATTTTTTCTAATTTGAATATGGATTTTCGTATCTACATCAGCAAATACTTTTGGTACATAACCTAAACCAATGCCTATTCCTAAGGAAGGTGACATAGTTCCAGAAGTTACTCTACCTATTTTGTTTCCTTGAGTATCCACAATATCATAACCTTGTCTTGGAATACCACGATCGTCTAATTTAAATGCAACCAATTTATTTTCTAAACCACGAGCTTTTTCGGCCTCTAAGGCTTTAGAATTAGTGAATTCTTTGGTGAATTTTGTAACCCAACCTAAACCAGCTTCAAACGGAGATGTGGTGTCGTCTATATCGTTTCCATATAAACAGTAGCCCATTTCTAATCTTAGAGTGTCTCTTGCCGCCAAACCAATAGGTTTAATTCCATAATCAGCGCCAGCTTCAAATACTTTATCCCAAACTTGTTTTACTTCGCTATTTTTACAATAGATTTCAAATCCACCACTTCCAGTATATCCAGTGGCCGAAATAATTACGTTTTCTATCCCCGCAAAATCACCCACAACAAAACTATAAAAGTTAATTTCAGATAAATTATGACTTGTTAAGCTTTGCATTGCTTCAATTGCTTTTGGGCCTTGAATAGCAAGTAGTGCGTATTCATTACTTAAATCTCGGACTGTAGCACCTACATCGTTTTTATCAGCAATCCACTTCCAATCTTTTTCAATATTCCCAGCATTTACTACTAATAAATAGCTTTCTTCTTTTAAACGATAGATAATTAAATCGTCTACAATTCCACCATCTTCATTAGGCATATAGCAGTATTGTGCTTTTCCTATTGCTAATTTGCTAGCATCGTTGCTACATACTTTTTGAATAAGTTCTAAGGCATGCGGGCCTTCAATTAAAAACTCCCCCATATGCGAAACATCAAAAACGCCAACGCCTTTTCTAACAGTTTCATGTTCTATATTAACGCCTTCATACTGAACTGGCATGTTGAATCCTGCAAACGGAACCATTTTTGCTCCAAGAGCTTCGTGAGTGGAATTTAAAGGTATGTTTTTCATTGAAATATGTTTTTATTTCCGAATTGCCGGAAATCTTATAAATTAATATTGAGTTGTCGAGCAAAAGTATCAAAAATTATCTATTCAATTCCATCTAGAACATGATAATATATCATCAAATATTTGTTAATATTTGAAAGGTTTTGTTAATCAAATATTGAATTATAATTTTAAAGGCTCTAAAATTAACTGTATTTTTGAAAGACCTATATAGTTTTATTCAATGAATGTAACAGCAAAGATTTCTAATGAAAATATTATCTAAAGAACAAATTTACGAAGGCGATAAATTAACTGCAGAAAGGCAACAAATTTCTTCAGATGAATTAATGGAACGAGCAGGTATCCAAATATTTAATTGGTTGCATGTTAGGATGCAAGGGGCTCAAGTTCCTATTCATGTGTTTTGTGGAATTGGAAATAATGGTGGCGATGGACTTGCAGTTGCAAGGCACTTAATTACTTATGGCTATAATGTACACACCTACGTAATTAATTGTAGTACGAAACGATCTAAAGAGTTTTTAATTAATTACGATAAAATAAAAGATGTTACCAAAAAGTGGCCTACACTACTAAGTTGTAAAGAAGATTTTCCTCCAATTGCTACCGACGATATTATTATTGATGCTGTTTTTGGGATAGGATTGAATAGGGAAGTAGATGATTGGGTGAAACTACTGTTTCAACATTTTAGAGCATCTAAGGCATTTACACTGGCTATCGATATTCCTTCTGGACTAAGTACCGATAAAGCTCCAAAAGATGAAAATGACGTTGTGTGGGCAAATTATACATTAAGTTTTCAGACGCCAAAATTGGTTTTCTTTTTACCGGATACGGCGAAATTTACTATCGAGTGGGAAGTTTTAGATATAGGAATTGATCGAGAGTACTTAATTTCGGCCGAAACCGAAGCCGACTTAATTGGAAAGAATGAGGTTTTGCCACTTTATAGACCTAGAGAAAGGTATTCTAATAAAGGTCAATATGGCCACGCTTTAATAGTAGGTGGAAGCTATGGTAAAATAGGAGCAGTAACTTTAGCAAGTCGTTCAGTTTTAGCTATAGGAGCAGGTTTGGTAACCGCTTATATTCCTAAATGTGGGTATCATGCCATTCAAGCTTCGTTTCCAGAAGCCATGGTAATTACTGATTCAGATGAAAATATACTAACAAAAATAGAAGTCGATTTTACGCCTTCGGCAATTGGAATTGGGGTTGGTTTAGGAACAGAAGCTAAAACAATTAAAGCTTTTGAAGGATTTCTTAAAAACAATAAATTATCATTAGTAATAGATGCTGACGCTATAAATATTTTATCAAAGAAAAAAGAACTTATTAAATTGCTTCCAGAAGGAACGGTTTTAACACCCCATCCGAAAGAGTTAGAGCGATTAATAGGCACTTGGAAAGACGATTTTGAAAAACTGAAGAAGGTAAAAGCTTTTTCAAAAAAGCACAATGTAATTGTAGTTATAAAAGGAGCTAACACCATTACTGTTTTTGAGGATAAATTATATGTAAATACAACAGGAAATCCAGGTATGGCAACAGGAGGAACTGGAGATGTTCTAACAGGAGTTATTACAGGCTTGATTGCCCAAGGTTATAATCCGTTGATTGCCTCAATTTTTGGAGTTTATTTACATGGTAAATCGGCAGACATAGCGGTTGAGCACACGGGTTATCAAAGTTTAATTGCTAGTCATGTAGTTGAATCCTTAGGTGAAGCTTATTTAGATTTATTTAGACAACCAGAATTAGCTCAAGAGGAGGAGGGAACTCAAGAAGAAAAATAAAAAAAGCCACTCATAAAGAGTGGCTTTTTAGTTTTTTAATAAATTGATTTTAGATGTCTAAAGTGTTAAATAACTCTTTAAGTTTTTCACTTGAAGGTCTAGGTGCATCTGGAGTTACAATGTTTCCATTTGGATCAATTAAAATAAATCTTGGAATTCCATTAATTTTATAATCTCTAATAAACGGTGTTTTCCAACCTTCTGGAGCAAATAATTGAATGCCGCTTAATTCCTTATCTGCAATCATAGCTTTCCAGCTTTCACGTGCTTTATCCCATGAACCTCCGTGAGATCTGTCGTCGTCAATAGATAGACTTACAAAGTTTATGTTTTTTCCGTGATATTCTTTTTCTAATGCTTTTAAAGATGGAATTTCAGCCTTACAAGGTCCACACCAAGTAGCCCAAACATCAATATAAGTATATTTACCTTTTAAATCGGCTAAAGAAGTTGTTGTTCCGTCAATATTCTCATAATTTTCAAATGTTGGAGATGGAGCACCTACAGGAAATTCTTTCTTTAAATTAATTGCATCAGTTATATATCCTTTATAAGCCTTCAGCATGCGGTCTAAATTTTTATTAGCATTTGAAACTAATGACGTGTCAATGTCTGTTTTAGAGTTATAGAATTCATTAAGTTTAGATTTAATGTCTTCCATGGTTTTATCAAGCTCATCTAATTCGGTTAATGTGCTTAATTCATCCAAATTTAAAAGCTCTTCTTCCTTTAACGATTTTTGAGCTAAAAAGTTACTGTGTTCTGAACCAATACCTGTATAAGAAATAGTTTCATCAAACTCTTTAGTATCTAAAGTTAAATTGATATCAAATCCATTTTTTAAGAATAAATTGGTGCTTTCGTTACCATCAAAAAAGTTATATACACCAGTTTCAACTTTAAGAGTATCGCTAAAACTACCATCTTCATTCACTTTAATGGTTTTTGAGTAATCTTTAGATCTTACAACCACAGAATCGCTACTTTTGTTAGAAATCTTTCCAGAAAACGTCACATAATCTTTAGGTTCTTCCTTACATGAGATAATTGCAAGGGCACTAAATAAGAATAATATTTTTTTCATTGTTAATTATTTATTTTCATCAAAAATAATAGATTAATTATATTTTTCCTCATTACAGTTAATTATTAATAAATGTTTGCATAAAACATTTGTATTGTTGATTTTTGAAATCAATTTAAAATACTATGGACAACATTCACTATATATCTACCGAAACCCTCGATTTAAAGACACTTTACAGTGTTGTTTCTGAAAACAAACAATTAAAACTTTCTGATGAAGCTAAAGAGAAAATCACTAACTGTAGAACTTATTTAAATGAAAAATTAAAGAATCAAGATGATCCAATTTATGGAATAAATACAGGTTTTGGTTCCTTATATGATGTTAAGATTAGTAAAGATAATTTAACGAAACTTCAGGAAAACTTAATGATGTCTCACGCTTGTGGAACGGGTGAGGAGGTCCCGGAAGCTATAGTTAAGTTAATGCTCTTGCTAAAAGTACAGTCTTTAAGCTATGGACATAGTGGCGTGCAGTTAAAAACTGTAGAGCGCCTTGTAGACTTTTATAATAATGATATCTACCCAAAAATATATACCCAAGGTTCCTTAGGAGCTTCTGGCGATTTAGCACCTTTGGCTCATTTGACCCTGCCTTTAATAGGAAAGGGAGAAGTTGTTTATAAAAATAAAAATTACTCTGGAGAAGCCATTTTAAAAGAGTTTGGTTGGGAACCTATAACATTACAATCTAAAGAAGGTTTAGCCCTTTTAAACGGTACGCAATTTATGAGTGCTTATGGTATCCATTTGTTATTTGAGTCTTATAAACTATCTTACTTTGCCGATTTAATAGGAAGTATTTCCTTAGATGCTTTTGATGGAAGATTAGAACCGTTTAATGAGTTGGTTCATTTAGTTAGACCACATAACGGACAATTGAAAACAGCAGAACGTGTTCGCGAATTCTTACAAGGCAGTGAATTGATAAAGCAGAAAAAAGTACATGTACAGGATCCGTATTCGTTTAGATGCATGCCTCAAGTACATGGTGCAACTAAGGATACCTTAGCTTTTGTTGAGAAGACCTTTATTACTGAAATTAATTCGGTAACGGATAATCCTAATATTTTCTCAAAAGAGGATGAAATTATTTCTGGAGGGAATTTCCATGGACAACCATTAGCACTTGCGTTAGATTACCTTAAAATAGCTATGGCGGAATTGGGAAATATTTCTGAAAGACGCGTTTTTCAATTAATTTCAGGTTTGAGAGGCCTACCAGCATTCTTGGTAGATAGTCCTGGTTTAAATTCAGGATTTATGATTCCTCAATATACAGCTGCAAGTATTGTTAGTGCTAACAAGCAACTAGCTACACCAGCAAGTATAGATAGTATTGTATCAAGTAATGGACAGGAAGATCATGTAAGTATGGGGGCTAATGCAGCTGCTCAAGCTTATAGATTGATAACTAACGTGAAAAGTGTTTTAGCTATTGAATTATTTAACGCATCTCAAGCGTTAAGTTTAAGATCAAATTTAAAGTCGTCGGAATTTATTGAAAACTTTTTAAGTTTCTATAGATCTGAAGTGGATTTTGTTTCTGTTGATAGAGAATTATATAAGGATATAGAAAAATCTATTAGTTTCTTAGATACATTAAGTATAGATAGCAACGAGCTATTTTAAGGAGAGTAGCTATTGTATTGAACAAAGTTCTTTAGCCCAGTCAACCGCATTATCTAAAGAATCGAAGGTTCTGAAAGGTTTTTTGTAAAACATTTGTTCTATGTCGGTGTTGTCTAGTCGGGATTCATTTCCATTTACAACAGCAATACCCAATACATTTGAGATTTGTGCTGTTTTAATATAGACTTTGGGATCTACAGAATAAGAGTTTATTCTATAGGTTATATACACCAAGTTTGTATTCTTGTAATAAGTTTCTACAAGGTCTTCAAGAACAGAGTTTAATTGTGGTGTAACCGTAATGCCCTCATTCATGACTACCACCATATAACAAGAGTGTATAGTAATTTCTCCGAATGAAAAAGACAAATTTTTAGACATAATGTTTTGTAATATTTTACTTGTTAAGTGTAGTAAATCTAATAAATAAATCCAATTAAAATTAAAAACGCCATTAATATTTATTAATGACGTTTTTTTTATATAATTAAATTAAAAATTTCGATTAAGATTCAGTTGCGTTTTTAGCCTTCTCAATTTTCACTGTTAGCTCTTGAGATTTTTTATCTAAATCCATAATAATAGTATCGCCTTCTTGAATGTTAGAGTTTATAATTTCTTCAGCTAGTTTATCTTCAACGTATTTTTGGATAGCTCTCTTTAAAGGTCTAGCTCCATATTGCTTATCAAATCCTTTGTCGGCAATATAATCTTTTGCACTTTTACTTAATTTTAAAGTATAGTCAAGAGATTTAATACGATCAATTAGCTTCTCTAATTCAATATCGATTATTTTATGGATGTCTTCTTTCTCTAAAGCATTGAAAACAATAACATCGTCTATTCTGTTTAAAAATTCTGGAGCAAACGCTTTTTTAAGTGCGTTTTCAATAACACTTCTTGCGTTGGCATCTTCTTGTGCTTTTTGCGAAGCAGTTCCAAATCCAACACCTGTACCAAAATCTTTTAATTTTCTAGAACCAATATTGGAAGTCATGATAATAATGGTGTTTCTAAAATCAATTTTTCTTCCTAAGCTATCGGTTAAGTATCCATCATCTAAAACTTGTAAAAGCATATTGAATACATCTGGATGTGCTTTTTCAATTTCATCTAATAATACAACAGCATAAGGCTTACGTCTTATTTTTTCGGTTAATTGACCTCCTTCTTCGTAACCAACGTATCCCGGAGGAGCTCCAACTAATCTAGAAATAGCAAATTTTTCCATGTATTCACTCATGTCAATTCTTACAAGAGAATCTTCGCTGTCGAACAACTGTTTTGATAGAACTTTAGCTAATTGAGTTTTACCAACTCCAGTTTGCCCAAGGAAAATAAACGACCCAATTGGTTTGTTAGGATCTTTAAGTCCAGCTCTATTTCTTTGGATTGCTTTTACAACTTTAGCTACGGCTTCATCTTGACCAATTACTTTTCCTTTTATCAATTCAGGTAACTGTGCCAATTTAGAGCTTTCAGCTTGAGCAATTCTGTTAACAGGAATTCCAGTCATCATAGACACGACATCGGCTACACTTTCCTCGGTAACAATTTCTCGGTGTAGTTTGGTTTCCTCGTCCCATTTTTCTTGAGCTATTGCCAAATCTTTTTCTAGACGCTTTTCGTCGTCTCTAAGTTTTGCAGCTTCTTCGTATTTCTGTTTTTTAACAACCGAAGTTTTAGATTCTTTAACGGCTTCAAGTTGTTTTTCAAGTTCTAAAATTTGTTTAGGAACATTTATATTTTTGATATGAACACGAGAACCGGCTTCGTCTAAAGCATCAATAGCTTTGTCTGGTAAAAAGCGCTCCGTCATGTATCTATTAGTTAGTTTTACACATGCTTCAATAGCTTCAGGAGTGTATTCCACATTATGGTGAGTCTCGTATTTGTCTTTAATATTGTTCAGAATTTCTATTGTTTCTTCAACTGTTGTTGGTTCAACAATAACTTTTTGGAAACGACGCTCTAATGCACCATCTTTTTCAATATATTGACGGTATTCGTCTAAAGTTGTAGCACCAACACATTGAATTTCTCCACGTGCTAAAGCTGGTTTAAACATGTTTGATGCGTCTAAACTTCCCGTGGCTCCTCCAGCACCTACAATGGTGTGTATTTCGTCAATAAATAGAATAATATCGTCGTTTTTTTCCAGCTCGTTCATAACGGCTTTCATTCGTTCTTCAAACTGACCTCTATATTTAGTACCAGCAACCAAGCTAGCTAAATCTAGAGTAACAACACGTTTGTTAAATAGTATTCTAGATACTTTACGTTTTACTATTCTAATAGCCAATCCTTCGGCAATAGCCGATTTACCAACTCCAGGTTCACCAATTAAAAGTGGGTTGTTTTTCTTTCTTCTACTTAAAATTTGAGATACACGCTCTATTTCTTTTTCACGCCCAACTACAGGGTCCAATTTGCCTTCTTCTGCCATAGCAGTTAAATCGCGTCCAAAATTATCTAAAACAGGGGTTTTCGATTTTTTATTGGCTTTAGAGGAAGGTGTGTTAAATAAATTATCTTTAGAGGTATCATCGTCCATTCCGCCGTCATCATCTTGAAATGATTCAGCTTTAGGTTCTATATAATCTTCTTCGTTAGTTATCATAAACTTAAATTGTTCTTTTGCGTTATCATAATCTACTTTCAGCTTATTTAAAAGCTTCGTGGTAGGATCGTTTTCATTTCTTAAAATGCATAGCAGTAAATGCGCTGTATTTATAGAAGTGCTCTGAAATAATTTTGCTTCTAAAAATGTTGTTTTTAAAGCTCGTTCTGCTTGTCTAGTTAGGTGTAGGTTCTTTTTCTCGTTAGAAACTACCGTTATATTAGGGTTTGCAGGACTTAGTATTTCAACTTTACGTCTTAAATGATTTAAATCAATATCCAAAGCATTTAAAATGTTAATGGCTTTGCCATTTCCGTCTCGTAGTAAACCCAGCATCAAATGTTCGGTGCCAATAAAGTCGTGTCCTAATCGTAGGGCTTCCTCTTTGCTATAAGCAATCACATCTTTTACTCTTGGGGAAAAATTATCATCCATATTTTAATCCTTTCTTCATTAAAAATACTAAATTCTACTAATTAAAAACAAAAACTATACCTTTAATTATAGCTTTTGTGCTAATAGACAAAAAAAACCTTACAAAATCAAAATATTTAACAGCTTACTTATTAAATAAATTATCTTTGTATTGTTAATAAAAAACTTCAAAAAAAAGCGCAATAAAGTCTTACTATAACTGATGAATTGGTTATATTAGCACGATTTGAAATATTTGAAAAACTAATTTAATTTATATATGACAGAAGGAGAAAAACTCATTCCAATTAATATTGAAGATGAGATGAAATCGGCTTACATTGATTATTCAATGTCAGTCATTGTGTCACGTGCATTACCAGATGTAAGAGATGGATTGAAACCTGTTCACCGTCGTGTGCTTTTCGGCATGCATGAACTAGGAATTAAGGCGACTGGAGCGCATAAAAAATCTGCGAGAATTGTTGGGGAAGTTTTAGGTAAATATCACCCACATGGAGATACCTCGGTTTATGACGCTATGGTTCGTATGGCTCAAGAGTGGAGTTTACGTTACATGATGATTGATGGACAAGGTAACTTTGGATCTGTGGATGGAGATAGTCCGGCAGCTATGCGTTATACGGAAGCGCGTATGAGAAAAATAGCTGAAGACATGTTGGCAGATATTGATAAGGAAACTGTGGATCATAAGTTGAATTTCGATGATACTTTACACGAACCTACAGTGTTGCCAACAAGAATTCCAGGACTTTTAGTTAATGGAGCCTCAGGTATTGCAGTTGGTATGGCTACTAATATGCCTCCTCATAATTTAAGCGAGGTTGTAGATGGTACTATTGCTTTTATTGATAATCCAGATATTGAAATTGATGAATTAATTACACACATTAAAGCTCCAGATTTCCCTACAGGAGGAACTATTTATGGCTACGATGGTGTAAAAGAAGCGTTTCATACAGGTCGTGGACGTGTTGTGATGCGTGGAAAAGCAATAATTGAAGAAGTTCAAGGACGTGAATGCATTATTGTAACTGAAATTCCATATTTAGTTAACAAGGCAGACATGATTAAAAAAACTGCCGATTTAGTTAATGAAAAGAAAATGGATGGTATTGCAACCATTCGTGATGAATCGGATAGAAATGGAATGCGTATCGTTTATGTTTTAAAACGTGATGCTATTCCTAACATTGTTTTAAACAGATTATTTAAATATACAGCTTTACAGTCTTCTTTTAGTGTAAATAATATTGCATTAGTTAATGGAAGACCTCAGTTACTTAACTTAAAAGAGCTAATACATTACTTCGTAGAGCACAGACATGAAGTAGTTGTTAGAAGAACTACTTTTGAATTGCGTAAAGCAGAAGAAAGAGCTCATATTTTAGAAGGATTAATTATTGCTTCAGATAATATAGATGAGGTAATTAAAATTATTCGTGGATCCTCAAATGCAGATGAAGCTCGTGAGAAATTAATTGAGCGCTTTAAACTTTCAGAAATTCAAGCTAAAGCTATTGTAGAAATGCGTCTACGTCAGCTTACTGGATTAGAACAAGATAAATTACGTTCTGAATACGATGACTTGATGATTACCATTGAAGACTTAAAAGACATTCTTAATAAAAAAGAACGTCGTATGGAGATTATCAAAACAGAGCTTACAGAAGTAAAAAGTAAGTATGGTGACGAACGTCGCTCTGTAATAGAATATGCTGGTGGAGATTTAAGTATTGAAGATATGATTCCAGATGAAAAAGTAGTTATCACTATTTCGCACGCTGGATATATTAAACGTACCTCTCTTAATGAATATAAAACTCAGAATAGAGGAGGCGTTGGACAAAAAGGATCAACAACTAGAAATGAGGACTTCTTAGAGTATTTATTTGTTGGTACAAACCACCAATACATGTTGTTCTTCACCCAAAAAGGAAAATGTTTCTGGATGCGTGTTTATGAAATACCTGAAGGAAGTAAAACTTCAAAAGGGCGTGCTATCCAAAACTTAATCAATATAGAACAAGACGATTCTGTAAAAGCTTTTATAGCAACTCAAGATTTAAAAGACGAAGAATACATCAATAGTCACTACGTGATTATGGCAACCAAAAAAGGTCAGGTTAAGAAAACTTCTTTAGAGCAGTATTCAAGACCAAGAGCTAACGGAATTAATGCCATTACCATTAAAGAGGACGATGAATTATTAGAAGCTAAGTTAACTACAGGTGAAAGCCAAGTAATGTTAGCTTTAAAATCTGGTAAAGCCATCCGATTTGAAGAAGCTAAAACACGTCCGATGGGTAGAAATGCTTCTGGGGTTAGAGGTATTCGTTTAGCCGATGAGAAAACAGACGAAGTTGTTGGAATGATTGCTGTAGATGATATGAATAGTGATATTCTTGTAGTTTCAGAAAACGGATATGGAAAACGTTCAAGTTTAGAAGATTACAGAATTACTAATCGTGGAGGAAAAGGAGTTAAAACCATTTCTATAACAGAGAAAACCGGAAATTTAGTAGCTATTAAAAACGTTACCGATAACGATGATTTAATGATTATCAATAAATCCGGAATTGCTATTAGAATGGCTGTTGAAGACTTAAGAGTAATGGGTAGAGCAACACAAGGTGTGAAACTTATTAACTTAAAAGGAAACGATTCAATTGCTGCAGTAGCTAAAGTTATGCACGATGAAGATGATGTTGAGTTAGATGAAAATGGAGATGTTGTTATTCCAGAATCTACGGAAGTATCAAACCAAATTGAAGATGGCACAACTCTTGATAATTCAGAAGAAGAATAAAAAATAAAACAACAATATTAAAAAATTATGAAAACAAAATTTATAGCAGCTTTTGCAATACTAGTAACTACCTTCTCCTTTGCTCAGAAAAAGGAATTGAAATCTGCAGAGAAGGCGATTAAGAAAAATAATTTCGCAGAAGCTAAATCAATACTGGGTCAATTGGATCCAGCCTCTATGGATGACAAATATAAAGCCGAGTTTTATTATCTAAACGCAGAAGCTTTATATGCAAATGGATCAGCAAATAATGACGATGTTTCTAAAGCACTAAAAAGTTTAGGCTTAATTAAAGGAGAATTAGATGCTGAAACGGCAACGTTAAAGAGAACGATGATCGAATCTTTTATTTCAAAAGCAAACGAAGCATACGAAGCTAAAGATTATAGTGTGTCATCAAAGAACTTTGAAAATGCTTATAGAGTATCGACTAAAGATACCTTGTATTTATACTATGCAGCAATAACTGCTGCTGGAGTTCAAGAATTTGATAGAGCAGTGGTGCTTTATGAAGAGTTGGACGATTTAGGATATACTGGTGTTGAGATAGAATATTTTGCATTAGACAAAGAAACAGGTGAAGAGGAAGTTTTTTCTAGTAAAACATTGAGAGATTTATCTGTAAAAGGAGGAACTGTTATTAAACCTGGACAACGTACTACTGAATCTAAACGAGAAGAAATTGTAAAAGCTATTGCATCTATTTACAAAAATAAAGGTGAAAATGAAAAAGCTTTGAATGCTATAGCCAAAGCTAGAAAGGCAAATCCTGACGACTTAAGTTTATTGATTTCAGAAGCAAATTTATACTATGACCTAGGAGATAATGATAAATTTAAGGAGTTATTGAAGGTAGCAACGGAAAAGGATCCTAATAATCCAGAATTGCAATTTAACTTAGGTGTTTTATCACAAGAATCTGGAGATTTTGATGCGGCAAAGAAATATTATGACAAAGCCATAGAATTAGATCCAAATTATATTAGTGCTCAAATTAACATGGCGGCTATGCTTTTGGATAAAGAGAAAGCTTTAATTGAAGAAATGAATAGTTTAGGTGCATCTGCAGCAGATAACAAACGTTACGATCAATTAAAATTAGAGCGTACTGAAATTTATAAAAGAGCTATTCCATATTTAGAGGCTGTAATGAAAACAGATCCAGCTCAAATGGACGCTGCAATTACCCTTATGAATATTTATAGTGCCACTGGTGATACTGCAAAGTATAAAGCTATGAAAGCTACTGTAGAAAAGCTTAAAGGAAATTAATTTACAATAAAATTAAACCTATAAAAAAAGCTGCAATTAAAAATTGCAGCTTTTTTTTATATCACTTTTTTAATGACTCGTAATTTATGAGTATGCATTCTTTTGTCGTGGTTGTAGATTCCCGAATGGTCTAATCTATCAATTCTTACTTTACCATGTGCATGAATAATATAATTATCTTTCATGATAATGCCTACATGAACAATTTGTCCTTCACTATTATCAAAAAAAGCTAAGTCTCCCGGTTCACTTTCTTCTATAAAACTTAAAGCTTCACCTTGGGTAGCTTGTAGTGATGCGTCACGTAATAGTTTGTACCCATTTAATTTATAAACCATTTGTGTAAATCCAGAGCAGTCAATCCCGAAAGGTGTTTTTCCTCCCCAAAGATATGGTGAGTTTAAATACATAAAAGCCGTTTCAATTATGTTCGATTTAGGCTTTTGTCCCGTAATTACATCTCCATCATGAGTATGGTTTAATAATGATAGACCATTTAATGAGGAACCAAGTGGTATAGCGTAAAGGTGTAAATCTTTATCCTCAACAAATTCCACTAAATCTTTTGAAAGAATAGGGGATTCATCTTGAATAGTATGATATTGTTCTTCAGTAATTTCTATATACTGTTTATTGTCAATCCACCCCTCGTAAGTATCAAAACCAAGACGGATTTTGCTCCAATTTTTACGTTGTTCTATCACTTTAAAATGATCACCATACAATACTTGCGAAACAAGTTCGCTTGTGTCGGTAGGTTCTAATCTTAAAGGAACAATGCTTAAATTACAAATTCCGTATAGCATCAATAATTAATATCAGGATTAGTTTCTTTCAATTACTACTGCTGAAGCACCACCACCACCATTACAAATAGCAGCTGCACCAATCTTAGCATTGTTTTGTTCTAGAACATTTAATAAGGTAATTAAAATTCTAACTCCAGAACAACCAAGTGGGTGACCTAAAGAAACAGCTCCACCATTAACGTTAACGTTACTATCGTTAAGGCCTAAAATTTTCATATTGGCTAAGCCAACAACAGAAAATGCTTCGTTGAATTCAAAATAATCAACATCGTTTAATGAAACTCCAGCTCTATCCAAGGCTTTTGGTAATGCTTTTGCTGGTGCCGTTGTAAACCATTCTGGTTCGTGGGCAGCATCCGCATAACCTTTAATTGTAGCTAGGGGTTTTAAGCCTAATTCTAATGCTTTTTCTTTACTCATTAAAACCATAGCTCCAGCACCATCATTTATTGTTGATGAGTTTGCAGCAGTAACAGTTCCATCTTTTGTGAAAGCAGGGCGTAATTCTGGTATTTTGTCTATTTTAACATTGGTAAATTCTTCATCTTTTGAAACGATAATCGCATCACCACGACGTTGAGGAACTTCAACAGGAACTACTTCATTGTCAAATTTTCCGGCTTCCCAAGCAGCAGCTGAACGTTTGTATGATTGAATAGCAAAGTTATCTTGATCTTCTCTTGTAAATTTATATTCTGTAGCACATGCATCAGCACACACACCCATGGCATTGTTGTCGTATGCATCTACTAAACCATCTTTTTGCATTCCATCTTCCATTTTGGCAGGTCCAAACTTTGTGCCTGATCTTGCATGGAAATAATGTGGAATTAAACTCATATTTTCCATTCCTCCAGCTACAATAATGTCGGCATCACCTAATGCAATAGCTTGAGCAGCTAGCATAACACTTTTCATTCCAGAAGCACATACTTTATTAACAGTTGTACATGGAACTGAATTTGGAATTCCGGCATAAATGGCTGCTTGTCTTGCAGGCGCTTGACCAGTTCCAGCTTGTACCACGTTACCCATGATAACTTCTTGTACTAAATTTGGATCTAGTTTTATTTTATCTAAAGCTCCTTTAATAGCTACGGCTCCTAATCTTGGTGCAGGAACGCTAGATAAAGCTCCTAAAAAACTTCCTATTGGTGTTCTTGCTGCAGATACAATTACAACTTCTTTGCTCATTTTCTATGGGTTTAAATTTTATTCACGCGAAATTAATCATTTTTTCAGAGAATTTAGAATGTTTAGACTAATATAAGTAATCAAATTAGCTGTTATTTTTATTACATTTGAATACTCGAACCTAATCAATGAAAGACTTTATTAATTATTTCTATAGAAATCATTCCCTTGCTTATAAATTAATTCTATTTGTAAGCGCCACGTTTTTAATTGTTTATTTGTTTCCAAAGAGCGGTAAGTTTAAATATAATTTTGAAAAAGGAAAGCCTTGGCAATCTGAAAATTTATACGCTCCTTTCAATTTTGCTATCAAAAAAACAGATGAAGAAATTACTTCTGAAAAGAAAACTATCACAGATAATTCCCTTTTGTATTTTAATGTGGATACAAAAACAAAAGAAAGAGTAGTTGCAGGATTTCATTCTGAATTTAAAGTGGAATTACCCGATTCTATAATTGCTTCAAATAAAAACAAACTTTTTCGACTTGGTTTAAACCTTATAAATACTTTCTACACAAATGGAGTTTTGGATGAAGATTTAAGTTTTCCAGACGATAAGAAAGTTGTTTTGTTGGAAAGGAGAATTGAAAAGAAAACTGTAAAGTATTCCGAGTTAATTAAGCAAAATCATATCAAAGATTTGCTTAATAAAGCACTTACAAACGAGGGGTTGGTCGAGTTTGAAATCCCGTTCACTTCGCTGTTTTTTGACATTATAGAGCCAAACTTAACCTTTGATAAAACCTTTACTGAAAAGGCTGTTCAAAGCGATTTGGAGAAAATTTCATTCACTAGAGGTAGTGTTGAAAAGGAAACCTTGATAATATCTAAAGGGGAAGTGGTAGAAGGCGACAAGTACCAAAAATTAAAATCATTAGAATCTGAATATGAATCTCAAATTTGGACAAAATCTAATTATTATTGGATTGTTTTTGCATATACACTATTAGTTTCGTTGGCTTTATTAATGTTGCTTTTGTTTTTAAGAAAATACCGGAACGATATTTTTGAGAACAATACCAAGGTTACTTTTATTTTCTTTAATGTTCTTTTAATGGTGTTTTTAACTACTCTAGTTATAAACTATAACACCCAATATATTTATGTAGTTCCATTATGTATTTTGCCTTTGGTTTTAAAGGCTTTTTTTGATGCAAGGCTTGGTTTGTTTACTCACGTAATAACCGTGCTTTTATTGGGGTCAATTGTTCCGAATAGCTACGAATATATGTTTCTTCAAATAATAGCTGGAATTGTAACTATTTTAACGGTTTCTGAGCTATATAAGCGCGCAAATTTGTTTATTTCGGTTGGACAAATTACCTTAATTTACATTATTGCATATTTTGCATTTTTTGTTATTCATGAAGGAAGTGTGGATACCTTACATTGGGAAACCTTCGGAATGTTTATACTTTGTGGTTTGGCAACCTTGTTTGTGCAACCATTAATTTATGCATACGAAAAAGTCTTTGGTCTAGTATCAGATGTATCTCTTCTAGAGCTTTCAGACACCAATACAAAGCTTTTAAAAGAATTATCAAACAAAGCCCCAGGAACCTTTCATCACTCCTTAAATGTAGCTAATTTGGCAGAGGCATCTGCAAATGAAATTGGTGCTAATGCTATGTTGGTTAGAGTAGGTGCATTGTATCATGATATAGGAAAAATGATGAATCCAACTTACTTTACAGAAAATCAATCTACAGGAATTAATCCTCACGACGAATTATCTCCTAGGGAGAGTGCTAAAATTATTATAGATCACGTAATTAATGGAATTGAAATAGCAAAGAAAAACAACTTACCCGATCGAGTTATTGATTTTATTAGAACCCATCATGGAACTAGCCTTGTTTATTATTTTTACAAAAAAGAAATGGATGTTGATTCGTTAGTTGATAAGAGGCTTTTCCAATATCCAGGTCCTAAGCCATTTAGTAAAGAGACTGCTATTTTAATGATGTGTGATAGTGTAGAAGCGGCATCAAAAAGTTTAAAAGAACCAACATCGACTAAAATTGATGATTTTGTTGAAAATATTATAAATAAGCAGATGATTGACGAACAATTCTTAAATGCTAACATAACTTTTAAAGAAATTCAAATAATAAAAAAAGTGCTAAAGCGCAAGCTTGCAAACATTTACCATTTAAGAATTGAATATCCTGAATAATTATTAAAAAAATTGACAAAAATAGTTGCGTTCTTAAAGATGTTGTATTACATTTGCAACCGCAATTTTGTTGCTAAGTTCATATTTTAATTCGGAGAGGTGCCAGAGTGGTAATGGAGCAGATTGCTAATCTGTCGACGGGTAACTGTCGCCAGGGTTCGAGTCCCTGTCTCTCCGCTTTTTATTAATAACAGATAACTGTTTTCGGGGTGTAGCGTAGCCCGGTTATCGCGCCGCGTTTGGGACGCGGAGGTCGCAGGTTCGAATCCTGCCACCCCGACAAATTTTTAAGAGTTACGGGCTCGTAGCTCAGCTGGATAGAGCACCTCCCTTCTAAGGAGGCGGTCATAGGTTCGAATCCTATCGGGCTCACAAAAAGACTTACTGTTTCAGTAGGTCTTTTTTGTTTTATATAGGTTTTGTAGTTTTTAGATATAGCTAGTTAAGTCTCGAGCTAATAAGGGAAATTGACTAATTGTAAATAAAACTGTTTGTTGCTATAAAAGCAATCTAACTTTTTCGTATTCTATTTCTTTAAAATCATTAATCACGAAATTAGCCTTACTGTAGTCTTGATTTTTGGAATTGGCACTCTTGTATCCAACACAAAAAATATCTGCGGCATGAGCTGCTTGAATGCCATTGGTGGAGTCTTCAATGACTAGGCAATTGTTTTTAGAGTGTCCACTAACTTTTGCTGCATTTATAAAAATTTCTGGATGTGGTTTGGATGCTTTCAAATCGGCCCCACTTAATTTGGTTAGAAAGTATTGGTCTAACTCAAAACGATTAAAAACACTTTCAATAGTTCCCATCGAGGCAGACGAAGCTAGAACTAGTGTTAATCCATTGTCATGATATTCTTTAATAAGATCTAAAACGCCATCAATTAACTGAAGTTCAGGATCATTTTTGAATAAGTCTTTGAAAATATTTCTTTTAACCTGAACCAAATATTCTGGATTGTTCGTCAATTTAAAATGATCGCAAAGTTTTCGGCAGACGTTAATAGTAGATTGTCCAGTAAAACTTTGGTATTGCGCATCGCTAACATCAATTTTGAGCGTGTCAAACATGCCATAATAGGCTTTTCTGTGTAAAGGCTCGGTGTCTACAATAACACCATCCATATCGAATAATACTGCTTTTAACAAGGATATTTTTTTTTCAAAGATACTGAAGCTATCTTTTTTAAGGTAATTTTGAACAAACAATTAATATTTTTTCATTAACCATATTTGTGGTTGCAAAAATATAAATGTCTCCACCATCTTTAATATTTAGTTTTTTTCTGATATTCTCTACAGATTCGGGAAAATTTCTGGTGGTAATATTAGCTTTATTAATCCCAAGTTTTTTAAAAAGTTTCTTATTGTATCCTAAAATTTGTTCTATTTTAAAAGTTCTTCCCGGAAATTTAATCCTTTCAGTTGATGTGTATAAATGAGAATGTTGTTGTAGTTTATTTATCTTAAATTCTTTTGAAATGCTATTAAAAGCTCCAGATTTTAAAATAGCTGAATTAGGTTCGTATAAGTAGAATAGAGGCAAGCTGTATGTTACATCTGTTGTTGTCTCTAATTTAAATTTAAAGCTAAAATTCTCAGTCTGAGCTCCTGTTAAGTTTACGGTTTCTATTCGAATATCATTTTCATTGGCATCCTTATTCAGTTCCCAAAGCAATTCTTTTACTTCATTATTAACAGCTACAACATAAATAGTTTTTACATGTTTTAATTCGTTAATTCCAACTGAAAAATCTAATAAAGGGGATGTTTTTACTAGAATGTTAGTAGATCGATTAAATAGTAAATCTAAATGTTCTGGTACGTTTGGAAGACAATCGTTTAGAAAGAATACTTTGCCTTTGCTGTCGTGCCTTCTTGATGGATCTATGTATATCCAATCGAACTTTGATGGACTTGTTTGTAAATACGAAATACCATCGCTCGCAATAGTTTGGATATTCTTTATCTTTAATTGCTGATAATTATGGCTTACAATCTGTGATAGCTTTTTATTAATTTCACAATGTGTAATGGTTTTAAATTGCTTTGAAAAGTAAAAACAATCCACGCCAAAACCTCCAGTTAGATCAATTATTGTGTCTCCATTAATAATACTCGCTTTATATTTTGCAGTTATTTCAGAAGAAGTTTGTTCAATATTTAATTTGTTTGGGTAATAAATATTAGGTGTTTTAAACCAGCTAGGAAGTTTTTTTTTACAGCGTTTTTTAGCTTCAATTTGTTCTAAAAGCACTTTAATATCTACCTGTAAATTTGGATGTTTTTTAAGTAATAAAGCAGTGGTGTCAGAATTTAAATTATTATTTATAAATTCTTGATTTACATTATTTAATACGTCTTCATTCAAAGTGTTACTATAGGTTTTTAGTGAGTTTCTTAACGACCCTGTTTTCAGCTAAAAATTCTTTTAAAATAACTTTAATTGCTGTGTATGTTGGAATGGCAATAATCATTCCTACAATACCAAATAATAGGCCTGCAATTATAATTACTAAGAAGATTTCTAACGGATGCGATTTTACACTTTTCGAAAAAATTAGTGGCTGACTAAAAAAGTTATCTATTAATTGCCCTATGGTTACTACAATTAATACATATATAGTTTCAGGTAAAATAACTTCGCTAAAACTTTGTCCTAAATTACTTGTCATAGTTAACAGAATCATAATCGCGCCACCAATTAATGGACCTATATATGGAATTAAGTTAATTAAAGCACACAAAAAGGCTATAACTATGGCGTTTTGCACGTCAACAATCAATAAACCAATGGTGTATATTATAAACAAAATTGTAATTTGAAATACCAAACCAACAAAATACCTAGATAGTAAGTTTTTAATTTTTTCTAAAGAATGTTTTGAGCGTGCTATTTTATTTTCAGGGATAAGAACCATTAATCCGCTTTCAAACAACGAACTATCTTTTAAAAAGAAAAATGAAATAAAAAGCACAGAAAACAATCCCATGCTAAAGCTTCCAAAGCCACTAACTATGGCATTTAGAAATTCAGGTATTACGGCAAAGTCAATTTTTGATAATAAAGCAGAGTTGGCTAAAGGATCGTTTTCCGGAGTAAGTTGTTCCAGTTGAAAATGGGTAATAAATTCTGAATATATATATTGAATTTTTTCACGAAGTTGGTCTATATTAAGTAATGATAAATTTTGACCTTGTTCAACTATTAAAGGGATAAATAAACCAATGAGTCCAATTATAAAACCTAATAACAGAACCATGGTTATAATAACTGCTATTAAATTATTGAGTTTTAAACGCTTTTTCAGGAACTTTACAATTGGTCTTCCAGTTAAGGAAATAACAGCGGAAATACCGATATAAACTATAACCGATTGGATTTTGTATAAAAAGAATAATAGGATGCAAATACCCGCTAACGTAGCAATTGCTCTTAAAATTCCATTTGATATAACTTTTGAATTCATTTAGTAAAGATACATTTTGCTTTTAAATGTTTAACTCTTTATTTTTTAAAAACTGTTTTGTGGCTTCGTATAGCGCTATGGTTATAGCTTGAACGACATTCATACTGCTGTTTTGTCCAAACATATCAATATGAATAACGAAATCTGACATGTTTAAAACAGTCTCAGATACACCAAAGTTTTCGTCTCCAATAATCAATGCTATTTTTTGGTTTTTAGGAAATTGAAACTCATCAATTCTATTACTACTTTCAGTAATTTCCAAAGAAATAATCAGATAGTTTTCCGATTTCAATTGGTTTATAGTTTCTATTATAGACTCTCTTTCTTCAAATGGAACAACTTTTTCTGTTGCTCTAGAGGTTTTAGTCATTTTTCTTCCTGTAGGAATAGGAGAGCCACAAAACATTATTTTCTCTACACCAAATGCATCGGCTGTTCTAAATAAACTTCCAATATTTGGGGCATTATTAATATTGTCGCAAACCAGTGTAATAGAGAAAGTTTGCTTATTGAAATTTGTATTGTAGTGGCTTAGCTGTTTCACAAAAAATTAGTTTTCAAACACGTATTTTATAATATTGGCTCCCATTTTTAAGGCTTTTTCTCTAACTTCAGGTGAATCGTTATGGACAGCTTCGTCTTCCCAACCATTTCCTAAATCACTTTCGTAGGTGAAAAGTAAAACCAATCTATTTTCATGAAAAATTCCAAAAGCTTGAGGACGTTTTCCATCGTGCTCATGAATTTTAGGTAAACCCTTTGGAAAGGAATAAACTATATTGAAAATTGGATGGCTAGCAGGTAGTTCTATAAGTTCTTTATTTGGAAATACTTTTACTAGTTCTTTTAAAAGATAAGGTTCTAAGCCATAATTGTCGTCTATATGTAAAAAACCTCCTGAAATTAAGTAATTTCTTAAGTTTTCAGCATCTTCTTCACTAAAAAACACATTTCCATGCCCCGTCATGTGGACAAAAGGGTATTGAAAGATTTCAGTACTTCCAGTTTCTACCGTTTCTGGTTTTGAACTTATTTTGGTGTTTATATTGGAATTGCAATAGGCTATTAAATTGGGCAAGGAGGTAGGGTTTGCGTACCAATCTCCGCCGCCTTTATATTTTAAAACGGCTATTTCTTGTGAAAATGAAACTAGGCAATAAAAAAAGAAGATTACAAAGAAAAAAATTGTTCTTGTTACATTTTCTTTGCTATGATTAATCTTGCTATAATTCATTTTAAGATTCATTTGAAAAAGCTATGGAATGGCAAGCAACTATGGCAGCTGTTTCTGTTCGAAGTCGCGTGTTTCCTAATGTTACAGGAATAAAATTAGCATCAATTGCTTGCTTGATTTCTTTTGTGCTAAAATCGCCTTCAGGGCCAATTAAAACAGTGATGTCTTGGTTTGGTTTTATTTCTTTTTTTAAAGATTTTTTGTCTGTTTCTTCACAATGCGCAATAAATTTTTGTTCCGATTGGGGCTGACTTACAAATTCTTTAAATGAGACAGCTTTATTTAGTTTTGGCATGTAGCAAGAAAGCGACTGTTTCATGGCTGCTTGCAGTATTTTTTCGTAACGTTCGGGTTTAATTGTTTTTCTTTCGCTGTTGTCACATATTATAGGCGTAATGCTGTCTATACCAATTTCCGTAGCTTTTTCTAGAAACCATTCGTATCTATCGTTCATTTTTGTTGGAGCTACGGCTAAATGAACATGATAAGCCCTTTTTTCTTGTTTTTCTTTATTTATAACGACAGCCATACAATTTTTAATATCAGAAACAGATATTTCTGCTGTAAAAAGCAAACCATATCCATTGGTAATATGCATAATGTCGCCTACCGATTTTCTCAAAACTTTTACAATATGCTTGCTTTCTTCCTTTGGAAAAATTATTTGTGTCGTTTCTTCTGTTATATCGGGGTTATAAAATAACTGCATTATATTTTTGGTTCTACAATTTTTAGAACTTTAATTTCCTTAATTTCCTTTGGTTTGAACGTGTTTAGAACGATGTAATACAAACCATTTTTATCATTTTCTAAAGTGTATAATTCCTTTTCCATGTATAGATCTTCAGTTACGTCAACACTAAAAAACGAATAAACTTCTTCCTTACCAAACCAACCTGTATCCCCACCACGATTTGCATTATTTGCAACGGAATATTTTTTGGCTAGGAACTCAAATGGAGCACCTTTATCGTAAGCGTTTATAATTTGTTTTATAGTTCCTTGGATAGTAGCTGGATCTTCGTTTTTTCCATTAAGCAAAATGTAACTCATTCGATAATGGGGAACCATATTTTTCTCTATTATTTTATAGGAAGTTTTTTCAAAGCTGTTTTCGTTTGTTTTTTTACTTCCAATCGACATTTTAAAAAGGTCTTTAGCTAAAATCGTTTTATGTTTTTCTTCGTTAAAAGTAATGAGCTTATTGCCTTTTCGCTTATTTGTTTTTAGAAACTCTTCGGCAGAAGTTATATCAATTACGGAATCAATATTGGTGCTTTCTTCCTGAGCATTTGATATATAGCTAATTAGGCAAAGTAAAAGTAAAATTCTTTTCATTGGGGAGTATTTATATGTTTGATACAGCAAAAAAACAAAATTATTAGGTTGAAACTATAAAATCTGTTAGATAAATATAGGAATTATCACCTAGTTTTTATTTAAATAATTAGATTTTTAGTCTAGCAGAGGCTGTTATGCTTTGTTTTGAAAAATCGTTTTCAAGATATTTTAAATAACCAACTATAGCAATCATTGCAGCGTTGTCAGTAGTAAATTCAAATTTTGGTACGTAGGTAGTCCATCCAAATTTAGATTCTCCTTCTTTTAATGCCTTTCTGATTCCTGAATTTGCTGAAACTCCACCTCCAATAGCAATATGTTTTATTCCTGTTTGCTTAGAAGCCATTTTTAATTTATCTATTAAAATTCCGATAATTGTATATTGAATGGAAGCACAAATGTCGTTGATGTTCTCTTCAATAAAATTTGGATTAGCCTTAACTTCCTTTTGAATAAAATATAAAATCGCTGTTTTTAGTCCTGAAAAACTAAAATTTAATCCATCTACTTTTGGTTTTGTAAATTGGAAGGCTTTCGGGTTCCCTAATTGTGCTCGTCTGTCAATTTCTGGCCCAGCAGGATAGCCTAGACCAAGTATTTTCCCGCTTTTATCATAAGCTTCTCCAACCGCATCATCAATGGTTTCTCCTATAACTTCCATTTCAAAATAACTTGAAACTTTTACTATTTGAGTGTGTCCACCAGAAATAGTCATAGCAAGAAACGGAAAAGGAGGTTTATTAAAACCATCTTCATCAATAAAATGAGCTAAAATATGAGCTTGCATGTGGTTGACATCGATTAATGGTATGTTCAATCCCATGGCAAGCGATTTTGCAAAAGAGGTGCCAACCAGTAAGGAGCCCATTAAACCTGGCCCACGCGTAAATGCAATGGCCTGGAGTTGATCTTTCCTAATGTTGGCTTTTTTTATGGCCTGATCTACTACCGGAACTATGTTTTGTTGGTGCGCTCTAGAAGCCAATTCAGGTACTACGCCACCATATTCTTCGTGGATTTTTTGATTGGCAACAACATTACTTAAAATTTTGCCGTTGTAAATCACGGAAGCAGCAGTATCATCGCAGGATGATTCAATTCCTAGAATATAAATATTTTGTGATAACATTAGTTAGATTTAGGCACAATAATTGTTAATTTTGACTTCAAAGTTATAACATTAAAACGTATCAAAAAATTTTTAAAAATACTATCTAAATTGGTGGCAATAATTTTGCTGCTTTTCATCATTTTGGTGTTGTTGCTTTCCATTCCATCAGTACAAACTTATTTAGGAAAGAAAGTAACTACCAGATTAAATAATGATTTTGGTACAAATATAAATATAGGTAGGGTTGGTCTTCAACTTAATGGAGATGTTGAATTAAAGGAAATCCTAATTAGAGATTATAAGAAAGATACTCTTTTCGCTGCAAAAGAATTGAATACGTCTATTTTAAGCTTTAAAAACATTATAAATAATAAATTGGTTTTTGGCGATATTGGTTTAGATGGATTGGTGTTTAATTTAAAAACGTATAAAGGAGAAGTAGATACCAACCTTGATATTTTCGTGGCAAAGTTTGATGAAGACAACCCCTCGCACGAAAAAAGCAATTTCTTACTATCCTCTAGTGATGTTTCTATTTATAACGGAATTTTTAGATTAATTGATGAAAATAAAGAAACCCCAAAAATTCTAGAGTTCAGTAATATTCAAGCTAATACTACCAATTTAGTTATAAATGGTAGCGATGTGAGTACTCGTATTAATACCTTGGCTTTTAATGATAGTAGAGGACTGGAAGTCAGTAATTTAATAAGCAATTTCACTTATACACCAAGCAATATTTTATTGGAGAACTTAAGTATTAAAACAGCAAATTCATCATTAGAAGGAGAAGTGAAGTTTTTTTACGATAGAGAAGATTTAAAATATTTCACAGATAAGGTTTTAGTGGATGCTACTTTTACTAAAAGTGATGTGGCGTTAAATGAACTAAACATCTTTTACAATGAATTTGGGATTAATCAAAGAGCTAATTTTAGTGCTAAATTAAGTGGAACACTTAACGATTTAATGGTTAATGATTTAAAATTGTTTACAAGTTCAAGAAGCCAAATTATAGGAGATATAAAATTTAAAAACCTCTTTAATGCTGAAGTTGATAACTTTTATATGAAGGGCGATTTCGATCAGCTTAACTCTAATTACAGAGATTTAAAGGCTTTGTTGCCAAATGTTTTAGGGCAATCCATTCCAACAGCATTCGATAAACTTGGAAATTTGAATATTGTTGGAATATCTGAAATAACTACTTCTACTATCTCAGCAAACTTATTAATTAACACACAAATTGGACTTATTGACGCCAATTTGAATATGCTTAAGATTAACGACATCGATAATGCTTCGTACTCGGGGAAGGTTGTGCTTAAAGACTTTGATCTTGGGAAGTTTATAGATGATAAGACCCTTGGTAAAACATCGTTAAATCTTGATGTTGATGGCTCTGGTTTTACCAAAGAAAACGTAAACACAAAATTGAATGGTGATATATTTTCATTGGTTTACAATAAATATGCCTATGAAAACATTGATGTTTCTGGAAACTTAAGAAATAAGATTTTTAATGGAAAGCTTATTTCAAACGATAAAAATTTAAAATTAAAATTTGATGGATTAGCCGATTTTTCTAAATCCATTAATTCCTTCGATTTTGTGGCAGATGTTTCTTTTGCAAATTTAAATGCCTTGAATTTCGTTAAAAAAGATGATGTATCTATATTCAAAGGAATTGTAGATATGAAAATGAAAGGAACGACCATTGATGATGCGGTTGGAAGTATTCAGATAAACAAAACTTCTTATAAAAATCAAAATGACGAGTATTTCTTTGATGATTTTGAAATTACGTCATCTTTTCAAGATGGTGTAAGAGATATTAGTGTGAATTCCCCAGATATTATTGAAGGTGAGCTTAGTGGGGAGTTTGTTATTGCTGATATAGGAAAACTATTTGAAAATGCTATTGGAAGTATTTATACCAACTTCAAACCTCATAAAGTAAGAGAAAATCAGTATATCGATTTTAATTTCAAAATCTATAACAAGATAGTTGAAGTGTTTGTTCCAGATTTAATCCTTGGAAAAAACACCTATGTTCGTGGACGGGTTGAAAGCGATGAAAAGGAGTTTAAACTAACGTTTAAATCTCCTGAAATTAAGCTGTTCGATTATTTTGCAAACCAAATAGAACTTCAACTAGATAACAAAAACCCTGTATTTAATACTTATGTTGAAATAGACAGTATAAACACGAAATTCTATGATGTTTCAAAATTTAGCTTAATTAACGTGACCCTGAACGATACTTTATACGTTCGTACTGAATTTAAAGGAGGTAAGGACAATAGAGATCTTTATAACTTAAACTTTTATCATACTATAAACCCAAAAAACAAGTCGGTTGTAGGTTTAAAAGAGTCTGATGTAACTTTTAAAGGAAACAAATGGACAATTAATGAAAATCGAGATCATTTGCATAAAGTTGTATTCGATAACAAGTTCACTAATGTTAATATTGAGCAAATTATCATGAATCATAATCATGAAGAAATTAGGCTTTCTGGTGTTTTAAAGGATTCTACCTCAAAGAATATTAATCTTAATTTTAATGATGTCGACCTATCTAAAATAACTCCTGACGTTGATGGATTGAATATGTATGGGAATGTTAATGGAAGGTTAGAAATACTTCAGAAAAAGGGAGCTTATTTACCTAGTTCAGAAATTTCTATTGATAATTTAATAGTAAACGATCTGCTTTTAGGTTCGTTTGATGCAGCCATAACGGGTAACGAAGACTTAACCAACTACGCTGTAGACATTAGAATTAAAGATAAAAAAGCACAATCTTTTGCTGCCATTGGAAATATAAACTTTGTTAACGAAGTGTCTACTTTAGATATAGATTTGTTATTCAATAAGTTTAAGCTAGACTTTATAAATTCCTTTTTAGAAGGCATTTTAAGCGATATCCGGGGTGATGTAACAGGTGTTGCTAATGTCTCTGGAAATTTAAAAAAACCAAGTGTAAGTGGGAATTTAAAGCTGAATAATTCAGGGTTAAAAGTACCTTACCTTAATGTGAATTATGACTTTGCAGATAATACTCAGGTAAATTTAGTCAACCAGAGCTTTGTTTTTAATTCATTACAATTAACCGATACTAAATTCGATACTAAAGGTGTATTGAATGGATCTATAAGTCATACTAATTTTTCTGAATGGGAATTGGATTTGGGTGTAACAACTCAAAACTTAGTCGTTCTTGATACACATGCCGATGACGATGATGAAGCTTTATATTATGGAACAGCTTTTATTGGTGGCTCAGCAAAAATTAAAGGTCCAGCAGATCAATTAACAATAAGTGTAATTGCCGAAACAAAACCAAAAACCTCTTTCGTTATTCCATTAAGTGATATGGAGTCATTTGGAGACAACTCTTATATTCATTTTTTAACACCTGAAGAAAAGGAAGCCAAACTTAAAGGAGAAGACTTAGTAACCAAAGAAGTTTCTGGTCTGGAATTAGATTTTGATTTAGATATTACCCAAGATGCAGAAATAGAAATTGTAATTGATAAAGATTCTGGAAGTACCATAAAAGGGAAAGGAGAAGGTGGTTTATTAATAGAAATAAATACCAATGGTAAGTTTAGAATGTTTGGGGATTTTATAGTATTTGATGGTATATACAACTTTAAATATGGTGGAATTATAGAAAAGAAATTTATTGTTCAAGAAGGAAGTTTGGGCTGGGATGGTGATCCAATGAGTGCTAGAATTGATATAAAAGCTCTTTATGCTACGCAGGCAAACCCATCACCATTATTGGATAATCCTATAAATAGAAGTATTCCTGTGTATGTTGAAACCAGCCTAACTGGACAATTGGAAAAACCAGATATTGATTTCGGTTTTAGCTTTCCAAATTTAAATTCAACGGTAAAATCTGAAATTCAATATAGATTAAGTTCCAAACAAGATAGAGACAATCAAGCTATTTATTTGCTGGCTACGGGTGCATTTTCTAATAGGTTAAACGAAGTTAATTTTACGGGAACCATTGCAGAACGATTAAACGGAATTATTAATGGTTTGTTTACTAGCGGAAATAATAAATTAAATGTAGGCTTAAATTACGAGGCAGGTGAAAATACTCCAGAGTATCATACCGACGATCGTTTAGGCGTTACCCTTCAAACAAACATTTCCGAACGCGTTATTATTAATGGTAAGGTTGGGGTTCCTGTTGGTGGCGTTAGTGAAACCGTTGTTGCAGGAGACGTTCAGATTGATTTTCTTTTAAATGAAGAAGGTACTCTAACCGCCAAAGTGTTTAATAGAGAAAATAGTATCCGTAATTTTGGTGAAGAAATTGGTTATACTCAAGGTGTCGGAATTGCCTATAATGTCGATTTTGATACGTTTAAAGAACTTCTTAATAAGATTTTTAAAGGAAAAGTAAAAACGGTGAAGCAAACCTCAAAAGAAACTTCTGATAAAGAAGAGAATGCATTACCTTCTTATGTTGGTTTTAAAAAGGAAGATTAAAATTAGCTAATAAAAATCATGGTAATCCAAAATAATCACTTTCCTACAGGATTCCTCTTAAATTTAATATAAAACCCTGCTTTTATTGGGTTTTCTTTATTAAATTTACTACAATTAACAGTTAATAAATGAGTGATAAAATTACCAAAATAGGTGTTTTGACTTCTGGTGGAGATGCGCCAGGAATGAATGCTGCAATTCGTTCTGTAGTTAGAACGTGTGCTTACCATAATATTGAGTGTGTTGGAATATATAGAGGTTTTGAAGGCTTGATGGAAGGAGATTTCAAGGATTTCACTGCTAGAAATGTCAACCATATCATTCATACAGGTGGAACTATTCTTAAATCAGCCCGATCTGACGAGTTTAAAACCAAGGAGGGAAGAAAAAAAGCATACAACCATTTGGTAAAAAAAGGCATTCAAGCCTTAGTTTTAATAGGAGGTGACGGTACTTTTACCGGTGGAATGGTATTTAATAAGGATTTTAACTTTCCTGTAATTGGAATTCCAGGAACTATAGATAACGATATTTACGGAACTAATTTTACAATTGGTTACGATACAGCTATAAATACAGTTGTAGAAGCCATTGATAAAATTCGAGATACAGCAAGTTCTCATAAACGTTTGTTTTTTGTTGAAGTTATGGGGCGAGATGTCGGACATATCGCATTAAATGCAGGAGTTGGAGCAGGAGCGGAAGAAATTTTAATCCCTGAGGAAGATTTAGGACTTGACAGATTAATTGAATCTTTAGTAAGAAGTAAAGCTTCAGGAAAATCATCTAGTATTGTAGTTGTTGCCGAAGGAGATAAAATAGGAAAAAATGTGTTCGAGCTTAAAGATTATGTGGATGAGCATATGCCAGAATATGATGTACGTGTTTCGGTGTTAGGGCACATGCAGCGTGGAGGCTCTCCAAGTTGTTTTGACCGTGTATTAGCAAGTAGAATGGGAGTGAAGGCAGTGGAATCATTGTTAGAAGGAAAATCTAATTATATGGTTGGAATTCTAAATAACAAAATGGAATTAACCTCCTTAGATAAGGCAGTGAAAGGTAAGACTGAGATTAATTTAGAACTTTTACGAGTGTCAGATATTATGACAACTTAATTGGTTTTAAAAAAACGGATTAATAAATTAGAGAAAGATTAATAATAAAGAAAATAACATATAAGAATGTCAAATTTAAGATTAGGAATTAACGGCTTCGGAAGAATAGGAAGACTTGTGTTTAGAGCAGCGTTAAAACAGGGAGTTGATGTCGTAGCTATAAACGATTTATTAGAGGTTGATCATTTAGCATATTTATTAAAATATGATTCGGTTCATGGAAAATTTGATGGAACCATAGATATAAAAGAAGGTCATTTGATTGTAAATGGAAAAACCATTAGAGTTTCTTCCGAAAGAGATCCTAGAAATTTAAAATGGAATGAAGTAAAAGCTGATGTTGTTGCCGATTGTACGGGGATTTTTAAAACTCTAAATACCGCTAATTACCATATTGAAGCTGGGGCTAAGAAAGTAGTAGTTTCTGCGCCAAGTAAAGATATTCCAATGTTTGTAATGGGAGTGAATCAGGACCAGTTAAATGCATCACATACCATTATTTCAAATGCTTCTTGTACAACCAATTGCTTAGCACCTATGGCTAAAATTGTAGAAGATAATTTTGGAATAGAAGAAGCATTAATGACTACTATTCATGCTACAACTGCATCGCAATTAACCGTTGATGGGCCTTCAGCAAAGGATTATAGAGCGGGTCGTAGTGCCTTGTTAAATATAATCCCAGCATCTACTGGAGCTGCATTAGCTGTTGGTAAAGTTCTTCCCAATTTAGCGGGTAAACTAACAGGAATGGCTTTTAGAGTTCCTACAGCCGATGTGTCTGTTGTTGATTTAACGGTTAGAACAAAAAAGGAAACTTCTTTAGAGGAAATTAATAAAGCCTTTAAAAAAGCATCGGAAAATGAGATGTTAGGTATTGTAGGTTACACTGAAGAAAAAGTAGTGTCACAAGATTTTGTAGGAGAGACAAACATTTGTGTATTTGATTCTGATGCCTCTATAGAATTAAATTCTAGATTTTTCAAATTAGTAGGATGGTATGACAATGAATATGCTTATTCTGTAAAATTAGTAGAGTTGGCAACTCTTATGAATTCAATTTAATATAACTAAATAATAAATTCCACATGCTAAATCTATTTAAATAGAGGCTTGGTGTGTGGAATTTTTATATTTTTATCACATGATATTAATAGCCGATAGCGGTTCTACAAAATGCGATTGGATTTCAGTTGATTCTCAGGGAAATCAGCTTGTTGAGAAAATAGAAACCAAAGGATTAAACCCAGCACTTTTAACGGAAACAGAACTCTTTGAAATTATTAATTCAAACCTTGAATTAATAAATGACAAAGAAAAAATTCTTCACATATTTTTTTATGGAGCTGGATGTGGAACTGAAAAACCTAGACTTTTATTAAAACAAGTGTTACAAAGCATCTTTAAAAATGCTACCATTGAAGTTAAGGAGGATACTTGGGCAGCGGTAAGGGCAGGATTAAGTTATAAAAATGAAGCAGCTGTAGTTTGTATTCTTGGTACGGGATCTAATTGTAGTTATTTTGATGGAGAACAGATACATCAGCGTGTAGCTTCTCTAGGTTTTACTATTATGGACGATGCATCTGGTAATTATTTCGGAAAGGAATTATTAAGAGATTACTATTTTAATCGTATGCCTGAGAATTTAAAAACCGCTTTTGCTCAAAAATATAATTTAGATGCTGATTATATTAAAAACAAGCTTTATAAGCAGGCTAATCCTAATGCTTACTTAGCTTCATTTGCCGAATTTTTATTTTCAAATAAAGATTCTGCCTATATAAAAAATCTTATTTTAAATGGTCTTCGAAAGTTTTCAGAAAACATGATTTTACAGTTTTCTGATGAAATAAAAACTGCTCCAGTACATTTTGTAGGATCTGTAGCTTATTTTTCAAAAGATGAAATTGTAGAAGTTGCAAAGGAATTTAACTTTAAAGTAGGAAACATAATTAGACGTCCTATAGATGGACTTGTAACATACCATATAAATCAATTAAATTAATGGAAATAGCAATTATTGCACATGATGGAAAAAAGGCAGAAATGGTTCAGTTTTTAAATGAACACAAGGAGATTCTCCTTCAAAGGAATATTTCATTAGTTTCCACCGGCACTACAGGAAAAAAAGTTAAAAAAGCAGGCTTTGAAGTATTGAGGTTGCTGTCAGGACCTATGGGTGGCGATGCACAAATTGCAGCAAGAGTAGCAGAAGGAAAGTGTGATATGGTCTTGTTCTTCAGAGATCCACTAGAAAAACACCCACATGAACCCGATGTACTTATGCTTATGCGCTTATGTGATGTTCACGATGTGCCTTTAGCTACCAATCCTGCAACAGCTGATTTATTGATGAAAGGTTTGTTGTAATTATTCAGTATAAACTTTATTTTCTTGTTCAGCCACACGAATAAATGTGGTTCTTTTTGTTAATTCTTTTAAATGTTGTGCACCTACATAAGTACAGGTGCTTCGTATACCACCAAGAATATCATAAACCGTTGCGTCAACGTCACCTTTGTAAAGCACTTCAACTGTTTTTCCTTCGCTAGATCTATATTCAGCAACGCCACCAACATATTTATCCATAGCAGTGGTTGAGCTCATTCCGTAAAATTGCTTATATGATTTTCCATTGCGTTCAATAGTTTTACCACCACTTTCTGTATGTCCAGCAAACATGCCACCAAGCATAACAAAATCGGCTCCAGCTCCAAATGCTTTTGCAACATCTCCAGGAGTTGAACAGCCTCCGTCACTTATAATTTGTCCACCCAATCCATGTGCCGCATCTGCACATTCAATAATAGCCGATAATTGAGGATAACCTACGCCCGTTTTAACTCGTGTTGTGCAAACAGAACCAGGTCCAATACCTACTTTAACAATATCTGCACCTGCTAAAATTAGTTCTTCAACCATTTCTCCCGTAACCACATTTCCCGCAATTATGGTTTTAGTTGGATACTGCTCTCGTGTGCGTTTTACAAAATCCACAAAATGTTCAGAATAACCATTGGCCACATCGATGCATATAAATTTTAATTCAGGATGTAACTTAAAAATAGTGGCAAGTTTTTTTAGATCTTCTTTTCCTGTGCCTGTACTTACTGCAATATAATCAGAAATGTTTTTAGGCGCATTTTTTAAAAAGTTTTCCCAATCTTGAAGAGAGTAATGTTTGTGTATAGCCGTGAATAATTTGTTTTTTGTCAAAGCCAAGGCCATTTCAAAAGTGCCAACGGTATCCATATTTGCAGCCATAATAGGAATTCCACTCCATGTAGCTTGACTGTTTAGAAAGTTGAAACTTCGCTCTAAACTAACTTGCGACCGACTTTTTAAAGTAGAACGTTTTGGTCTAATCATCACATCCTTAAAGCCTAGTTTTATGTCGTGTTCTATTCGCATTTTTGAAATTTTTTGGGTTACTATCAAAAATACAAGTTCTTTTATTCATTTTAAAGCCAATTGTATTATTAAGTTTTCTTCTTATTAACAATTATTAATGAAAAACACAAAGATTAATTTACTCACATTTTGTCATTAGATAATAGAAAGATTAACTTCGTGAACTAATAGTTTTATTAAGTTTAAAGGACAAATATTTATAAATACATGTTTTAATGAAAGCCTTAGATAGATATTTGCAAAATGTTCGTATTAACAAAGCGAAAAAGTTTATTAGAAAGAACGATGCTGTTTTGGATATTGGCAGTGTGGATGGTGTGATGTTTGAAAAGTGGAAAAATGAAATTTCATATAGTTATGGAATTGATCCAATTTTGAATAAGGAAATTAAGACAAATTCATATACACTTTTGCCTGGAAAGTTTCCTGAAGATGTTCCGAAAAACTTAAGCTTTGATGCTATTACTATGCTAGCTGTTTTAGAGCACATTCCAAAAGATGTTCAGGATAGCATGTCGCAAGAAATTTATAGCTTATTAAAACATAAAGGGAGAGTTATTATAACTGTCCCTTCACCACAAGTAGATTTTATTTTAGAAATTCTATTAAAATTAAAGCTAATAGATGGTATGAGTTTGGAAGAACACTATGGTTTTAAACCTAGTGATACTGAAACTATATTTTCAAAAGGTTTTAAGCTAATTAAAAAGAAGAAATTTCAATTAGGACTCAATAACTTGTATGTGTTTGAAAAATTAGATTAAGCTTATTTCGCGGCCATCATACTAATTTCAACATTTACAAATTTCGGTAAATTGGCAACTTGAACTGTTTCACGGGCTGGTGCAGTTTCTTCATTAAAATAGGTGCCATACACTTCATTTATTTTCGAAAAATCATTCATGTCGCTAACAAAAATGGTTGCTTTAAAGACGTTTTCAAAAGTCATGTCTGCAGCTTTTAAAACAGCTTTTAAATTTTCCATTACCTGTCTAGTTTCCGTTTTAATATCGTCCAAAACCAAGTCCATAGTTTCTGGATTCAAAGCTATTTGACCTGAAGTGTATAAAATACCATTAACTAAAACAGCTTGATTGTATGGTCCAATTGGAGCTGGAGCTAGGGGAGTGTTGATGATTTTTTTCATAATTAATAATTTTACATTCTATTAATGAAATATTTTCATTAACAATAATTAAAGTAGTTTATCAGGTTGTCTTCGTTTATCGTATTTAATATCTTTAAGAAGATTAGATTTAATACCAATAAAGAAGTTCCAAGAACTTCTGTCGCTAAATGGTATCCAGTTTAAACTCATTCTCCAGCTCAGTAAGTCTCTTTCAAATCTTAAAGAAGTATAGGTGAAACCTTTATTTTTGAAATCGTAACCTGAAGAAGCTCCAACTTTCCAACGTGGGGACAATTCCACATCTCCAGAAAACATTAATGAATGAGAGGATATTTCATCTTCACGTCTTACGTTTGTATAGTTAACGGCATAGGCAAAGCGAATACTCCATGGGATTAAACTTGTGTATAAATCGCTTGGTGTTTTTTCCTCTTCGTCGTCATCTTCATAAAAACTTTGATCCGCAAAATCTTGAGAACGTCCAAATAAATCATCAGCTCGGCCACCACTTCTTAGGTTTTCATTAGTGCTTTGTTTGGTTTCGCCACCAGTAAAAGTAGTATTAGAAATGGTGTAATTCATGGTAATGTTAGCACTTGTTAGTCTAAAAAGGCTTCCTCCATTATCAACATTCCACATGTCAACTAAGTTGTTGTTATTGTCTAATGCGTAAGGGTTTAAAGAAGCTCCAAAGTTAACAGACATTTTATTTTTTAATAACTGAGTACTACCAGAAATTGTAACATTACTCCAGTTTAATGAGTCGGCTGCAATGTCGTAACCTGTACTAATGTTTAGGTTGTCCAAAAGTTTTATTTTTCTTGGTTCGGTTGCAGTAGAATCTTTATCGCGAACTTTCATTTCTAAATTGTTTCCTAAAGAAAAACCAACAGTATTTGAGTAACGGTTATTAGGAGAGCCATAAACAGATTTTTCAAACCTAGAGTATTCTACTTCCTCTCTAGTTAAACCATCTGCACTAACTACTTCGTAAGTATCGTAATACTTATTAAAAGATGGATTTATGCTATAGCTTATTGAAGGTCTAACAACATGCCTAAGCGCTTTAATTTTTTTGTCCTCACCTTCTTTTTCAAAATTAAACATTCCGTATAAAGTGGTTCCTAAACTAGTATTGAAATCGTATGTTCTATAGGAAGCAAACCCGTTATTTTCATTGGTTATTACTTGATTTATAGTTTCGTCGTAATATTTATCCACGGTTTTAAAAGTCCAAGTCTCCTTGAAATTAGTTGTAGCACTCAAGCTTAAATATTTAAACACTTTGAAATTGGTTGTAAGTGGAATACTATGACTTACTCCGTTTTGGGCTTGATCCCACATTTCTTTTTTAAAGAATAAAGAATCGGTAGTTTGAATTCTGTTTTCAGCTCTTACACTGTATTGAAAGTTGATATTTTGAATGGCACCTTTTTTAGAACCTGTTTTTGGCTCGAAAGGATAAATTCTGCTAACACTTGCTTGTAATGTTGGCAAGGTCATGTTAATTTGTTCAGTATTGGTGTTTTGTGAATGAGTTGCTGCTACACTCATATTTACCTGTGGTTCTCCTTGAAAGGTTTTTGAGTAAGAAACAGACGATGCCATGGTGTTATTCAAAAAACTTGGGGCGTTTACCTGATTTATAGACTCTTGATAATACTTACTACTTCCTAAGTTAACAGATGCAGAAAATCTAGAATTTGGACTTGATTTCGTGTCTTGGCTATGAGACCATCGTATATTATAAATGGTGGATTTGGAATAATCGGGAAATCCACGTTCACTGCTAATAAGGTTTTCATACCTAAACCCTAAATTACCACCAAATTTATAACGTAGGGCATAATCGCTTTCAAAACGTAAACCATAACTTCCATTGGTATAATAATCTCCTAAAACAGCTAAATCAATATAATCGCTAATTGCAAAATAATAACCACCGTTTTGTAAAAAATAACCCCGACTGCTTTGTTCACCAAAACTAGGAATTAAAACTCCAGAAGTTTGTTTCTTGGTTAAAGGGAAAAAACCAAATGGTAAACCAATTGGAGTTGGAACATCTGCAATTACCATATTAGTTAGTCCAACAACAATCTTTTTTCCTGGTACTAACTTAATTTTATTAGCTTGAAAGTAATATTCAGGATTCTCTATGTCTTTAGAAGTTGTAAACCGACCTTTGTATAAAAAGATAACGGAATCGTTTTCTTTTTTTGTGATTGGCGCGTAAATTTGCATGCCTTGCTGTTCGGTTTTCGAATTAAAAATTAAGGCTTTTTCAGTTTTATAGTTAAATCTAATAGAGTCTGGTTCTACCAAATTGTCTCCTTGTTTAAATGATGGACGCTGTGTATAAACTCCAGCCGTATCTTTTATTCGTCCAGCATAAACTTCATTTTTATTATAATCTATTACTATAACTCCGGCTTTTAACTCCATATCATCAAAAAACACTTCGGCTTCATTATATAAATAAAGTTTTTGTTCTTTAATGTTAAATGAGGTGTAGTCTTTAGCTTTATACGTAACAGTAGACGTTAATAGTTCTGGTTTAGGCTTAATGGAATCTTGTATGGTAGAGTCTTGTTCAACTTTGGCAACCTCTAATTTTTGTAGAGCATCAACACCAACGGTAATCGTGTCCTCGACTTTATTAGGAGAAACTATTCTTCCAGTTTTTGGAATGTCTTGAGCGAAGCCAAAAGTGTTTATAAACACTGTAAAACTTAAGGCAAAAAGTATGTAAAAGTTGTTTGTATGCAACGCTTTTAAATGTATTTTTGTAAAAGTATGGCTCGGTTTTTGAATTGCCAAAATTACATATATTTTTTGTGATTAATTTAATAAACAGAAAAATTCGAAAATTAAATTATACTGAATTTTTTAGAGTAATAAATCTGCTCTAAAGTTGTTGTTAGATATATGAATCAACTTCATTAATTTTTCCGTACAAAGGAAAGGATTAAAATGGTTGTTATGTGTAACAAATAAAAAACAATATACATTTACATGAAAACGAAATCAATTATATTTTTCTTATTTACTTTATGTGTTTTATTACATATAAGCAGCAACACGTTGTATGCACAAGGTGGTTCTGATAAATTTATTGTGGTTTTAGATCCAGGTCATGGAGGGAAGGATCCAGGAAAACCTTCTAAAGATGGATATAAGGAAAAAGATATTGCCTTGAAAATTGCTTTAGAGGTAGGAAAAGAGTTGGAGAAAAATCCTGATATTAAAGTAGTCTATACAAGAAAAACAGACATTTTTGTAGATTTATTTAAAAGAGGTAAAATTGCTAATGAAGCTAAAGCCGATTTATTTGTTTCTATACATTGTAATGCGCATCATACGCAAGCATATGGATCGGAAACTTATGTGCTTGGGATCAATAGAAACGACACTAATTTTAATGTAGCAAAAGCGGAAAACGAAGTTATTTATTTAGAGGATAACTACGAGAAAAACTACGAAGGCTTTGATCCAAATTCACCAGGTTCTTTTATAGGCTTAACTCTTATGCAAGAAGAGTATTTAGATCAAAGTATTCTGTTAGCTAGTTTAATTCAAGACAATTTTACAAATATTCTAAAGCGTAAAAACAGAGGGGTTAAGCAAGCAGGTTTTATAGTATTACATCAAACTATTATGCCAAGTGTTTTAGTTGAAACAGGGTTTATTACTAATAAAGAAGAAGGTCCTTATTTAAACTCTAGTAAAGGGCAAAAAGAAATGTCTACCGCTATAAAGAAGGCTATTTTAGATTATAAAAATACTATTTATCAAAACATAGATAATTTTGTGTACCAAGATAAACAAGAAACAAAGTTAGTAGCCTTAGAGAATCCTGAGCCAGCAGAAATTTATAAAAACATCGTGTTTAAAGTTCAGATTGCAGCTAGTTCTCGGGAAATTGATCTTAAGCCATTTAATTTTAAAGGTTTAGAAGGTGTTACACGAGAAAAATTGAAAGGGCTTTATAAATATTATTATGGTTACACTTCTAATTACACTGAAATAAAAGATTTCCAAAAATATGCGAAATCAAGAGGTTATACTTCAAGTTTTATTGTAGCATTTAAAGAAGGTAAAATTATTCCATTGGCAGAAGCGTTAAAATCTCCTGTAAATTAGAGTCATTCTTTATAAATTTATTTCTAATTTTGTTAGGTAACTAAATACATATAATTTGAAACTATCAAGAGAAGTTAAAACAGCTATCTTAGTAATATCTGGGATTTTATTCCTCATTTTTGGATTTAATTATTTAAAGGGTAAAAATCTACTAGATTCTTCTGATACATTTTACACCGAGTTTGATTATAACGCTTTAACAACAGCTTCTCCCGTTACAATTAAAGGGAACAGTGTTGGAAAAATAAATAAAATTACCTACGTTACAGAAACGGGTAAAACTCTAGTTTCATTTACTGTAGACAAGGAATTAAAGTTTTCAAAAAACAGTAAAATGAGGCTCTATCCAATGGGGCTTTTAGATGGTAATGGACTTGCTATCATACCTGCCACGGATAATGAATTTGCTAAAAGTGGTGACAAATTGGAGTCTGAAGTAGAACCAGGACTGATTAAAGACTTAACTGATAATTTCTCTGGTTTAAGTGACGGCTTAGATGGTACCTTAAAATCTGCCGATACCTTATTAGTAAACCTTAATAATTTAGTTCAAGACGATTCTAATGCTGGTTTAAAGCACGCCATAAAAGAATTAAACTTAACTTTATCTTCATTTAAAAACTTATCAGGTTCTTTTAATAATTTAATAGCCAAAAACCAAGATAGCTTAACTCAAGTTATTAGTAATTTTAATGCAGTTAGTAAAAACCTCGCTGTACTTTCAGAAGATTTGAAAGATGTTGAATTTTCAAAAACTGTTGCAAACTTAGATAATACCTTGCAAAATGTAAATTCACTATTAGAAGGATTAGACAAGGGTGAAGGGTCTATGGGAAAATTACTTAAAGACGAAAAATTGTATCATAATCTTGAAGTGGCTTCAGGACAACTAAGCGAATTGCTACAAGATTTTAAATTGAACCCAAAACGTTATATTCATGTATCCGTTTTTGGCGGAAAAAATAAAAATAGTTACGAAAAACCAGTAGACGAAAGAGAATAATTAAACCAACCAATCAATGAATTATCTTCCAAATATTTTATTTGCTTTAGTACTTATAGCAGGTCTGGGTTATTTTGCCAGAAATGTAAAAAAACTTATTAGAAATATCAAGCTAGGGCAAGATGTAGATGTAAGCGATAATAAATCGCAACGCTGGAAAAATATGGCCATGATAGCTTTAGGACAAAGTAAAATGGTTAAAAGACCAATAGCTGGTTTTTTACACGTTGTAGTGTATGTTGGATTTGTTATCATCAATATCGAATTATTAGAAATTATCATAGACGGTTTAACCGGATCTTGGAGAGTTTTCTCATATTTCGATAAACTATACGGGGTTTTAATTGGTAGTTTCGAGGTTCTAGCGCTTTTAGTATTCATTTCAGTAACTATTTTTTGGATAAGAAGAAACGTTATAAAAGTTCAACGTTTTTGGAAAAGCGAAATGACAAGCTGGCCAAAAAACGATGCCAATTACATTTTGTATTTCGAAATGGTACTTATGGCTCTTTTCTTAGTAATGAATGCCACGGATATTCATTTTCAATTAATGAATTCAGGAAATATTGTTAGTCAATTTATTGCTCCTTGGTTTAGTGGCTTACCAGACACAACACTACATATTATTGAACGTGCAGCTTGGTGGTTACATATAGTAGGTATTTTAGTTTTCTTAAACTATTTGTATTACTCTAAGCATTTACATATTCTTTTAGCATTTCCTAACACATATTATGGTAAAGTAAAACCTAAAGGGCAATTAAGTAATCTAGAATCTGTTACCAAAGAAGTTAAAATGATGATGGATCCAAACGTCGATCCGTTTGCAGCACCAGCAGAGGGGGCCGAGGCTGAAATGCCAGCAAAATTTGGAGCTAGTGATGTTCAAGATTTAAGTTGGGTGCAATTATTAAACGCCTATACTTGTACCGAGTGTGGACGTTGTACGAGTGAGTGTCCAGCCAATTTAACTGGAAAAAAACTATCTCCTAGAAAAATCATGATGGATACTAGAGATAGATTAGAAGAAGTAGGTAAAAATATTGATGCTAATAATGGTGAATTTAAGGATGATGGCAAGCAACTTTTAGGAGATTATATAACCCCTGAAGAGCTATGGGCATGTACCACATGTAATGCTTGTGTTGAAGCTTGCCCAGTAAGTATTGATCCACTGTCCATTATTATTGAAATGAGACGTTATCTAGTTATGGAGCAAAGTGCAGCCCCAATGGAACTAAATAATATGATGACAAATATTGAAAATAATGGAGCGCCTTGGCCATACAATCAAATGGATAGATTGAATTGGAAAGATGAAAAATAAAAGTATAATTTAAGGAGTTCTGCTTTTGCAGGGAAAAACAAATGAAAAGGGAAGACGCAGACAAATTATTACGAGAAAAAGTAGAGGCTGGTGAAAAGGTAAGTCCTATATTACCAGAAGGAATAAAAAACTACTTAATAGATATTGATGGAACTATCTGTGATGATATTCCAAACGAAGAACCAGAGCGTATGCTAACTGCGGCTGTATATCCAGATGCGCTAGAAACATGTAATAAGTGGTTTGATGAAGGCCATTTAATTTGTTTTTTTACATCTAGATTAGAAGAGCACAGAACGAATACTGAAATCTGGTTGAAAAAAAACGGGTTTAAATACCATAGTTTATTAATGGGAAAACCTAGAGGAGGAAATTATCATTGGATAGATAATCATTTAGTAAAAGCCACGAGATATAAAGGAAAATTTACCGAGTTAGTAGATAAAAAAGCGACCATTCAAGTTTTTGACGATGGTCATCATGATTAAGCAAGTACTGTATAATCAAGAAATTGAAGATTCAGCAGAGCTAATCGTATAATTAAAGCACGTAATACAATGAGCGAACAATTAAAGGTGCCAACCATGGCGCAATGTATGGCAGAAGGCAGACAACCAGAAATTTTATTTTGGGTTGGTGCAGCTGGAAGTTACGACGATAGAGCAAAAAAAATAACTAGAGCTTTTGTGAAGATTCTCAATAATGCAAATATTGATTTTGCGGTATTAGGTACAGAAGAAAGTTCAACCGGTGATGTAGCTAAACGCGCAGGAAACGAATTTTTGTTTCAAATGCAGGCTTTAACCAATATTGAAATATTGAATGCTTATGAAGTAAAACGAATTGTAACCGCTTGTCCGCATTCATACAATACTCTAAAAAACGAATATCCAGAGCTTGGTGGAAACTACCAAGTCCAACATCATACAGAGTTTATTAATGATTTAATAGTAGCTGGTAAATTAAAAATAGGAAAAGCTTCAGAACTAAACGGAAAGCGTATCACCTTTCACGACCCTTGTTATTTAGGTCGAGCAAATAATGTATATGAAGCTCCTAGAGAATTGTTAAAAACATTAGGCGTGGAATTGGTAGAGATGAAGCGTAATCGAAACTCGGCTCTATGTTGTGGAGCAGGAGGCGCACAAATGTTTAAGGAGCCAGAAAAGGGAGATAAAGACATTAATGTGTTAAGAACAGAAGATGCTTTAGAAACCAAGGCAAATATTATTGCAACAGGTTGTCCTTATTGTAATACTATGATGACAGACGGTGTAAAAGCCAAAGAAAAAGAAAACAGTATTCAAGTATTGGATATTGCCGAATTAATAGCAAACTCTCAAGAATAATGTTAGTAGATTTTAACACCCTTCCAGAAGAATCCAAAGTTTGGATTTACCAATGCAACAGATCTTTTACAGATGAAGAAATAAAAGAAATAGAGGCTAAACTAGATATTTTTCTTGATAATTGGACAGCTCATGGTAGCGATTTGCAAGCTGGCTATAAAATTGTTTACAAGCGCTTTATTGTTATTGCTTTAAATCAGCAAGTAGGAGCGGCCACAGGATGTTCTATAGATGCTTCAGTGCATTTTATTCAAGATTTGGAAAAGGAGTATGGAGTAGATCTATTAGATAAAATGAATGTCTCATACAAACAAGGAGATTTCATTGCGTACAAAACCTTAATCGATTTTAAGAAAATGGCTAAGGAAAGAGCCATTTCAAAAAACACCATAGTATTTAATAATTTGGTTGTAAATATTGCAGAGTTTAATGAAAATTGGGAAGTTCCTGCAAGCGATAGTTGGCACAGCCGATTTTTAAAATAATTTTTTCTGAAATAACGTAGTTATGTACAACCTGGATTTTTATCCAGGTTTTTTTATTTCAAAATTCTTCAAAGTTTTTAAAACTACCGTCCGTATAAAATATTACTATACGCTCGATACTTTTTCCTGTTGAACTAATTTTTTCAGTTTGTTTAATTTCTGAAGGAACAGTTATAGGATTATTGTTTTTACTATTTTCTTCAAAATCCAATTTGCCTTGAGAATTATCTTTTACAGGAAATTGACCTTTACCATTTAATAGCCAATATAATTCTACTTCCGGAAAAGTAGAGAGGACCTTCAAGATGAAGTCTAAACTTGGTTTATTTCTTCCAGATAATATATGTGAAATACTTGAACGTTGAACTCCAATTTTTTCAGCGAAAGAAGAAGCATTTTCGTTGTAAAAATCAATCACTTTTTGAAGCCTTAAGGCAAATTCTTCATTGTTTATCATTGTAAACATTTGGTTAAATAGTTCTATTTACAAATGTAACAATAATTGTGTAATATGTAGTAAAACAAGCGAAATAATTAACAATATGATTAAACAAAGGCTTTATATTAATACTCATAACTAACTGATATACAATTTAATAAAAGTTTCTTTAAATTATACATATAATTTTGTATCATAGGTGATTACAGACTTAATAATCCATTAATACTATGGTTAATCTTGTAAACAACTTTATGTAAAAACAATGTTTACAAATGTAAATTGTTATTTGTTTACATTTGTATCAAAGCTTTTTCAATGACTAAAGACTATTTAAAAAACTGTTACGATTCTTATAAAGAATTACGACTTAAACATCGCTACATAAATAATGACCACATCCTTCCTTTGATTGAAAACTTAAAAGACCATTTTGAGATTAATCAGATTGGTGATTCAGTATTAAAGGCTCCTATTCATTCTATAAAAATTGGGAATGGCACAAAAAAGATTTTGATATGGTCTCAAATGCATGGTAACGAAAGCACGTCTACGAAGGCTATTTTCGATTTGTGTAATGTATTTTCTTTAGACGACTCCGATAATATTCAACAAATTCTTAATAGTTGTACTGTACTTATTATTCCCATTTTAAATCCTGATGGGGCTAAAGCCTTTACAAGGCTAAATGCTAATGGAATTGATTTAAATAGAGACGCAAAAAGCCTGACTCAACCAGAGAGCATAGTTTTAAGAAACTTGTTTAATGACTTTAAACCTCATTTTTGCTTTAATTTACATGGACAAAGAACCTTTTTTGCTGCAGGAGAGGTTAATAAATCAGCTACCTTATCATTCTTGTCTCCGGCTGTAGATGAGGGGTGTATGTTGAATGATACCCGAAAAAAGGCTATGGAGGTTATTGTAGCTATTAATAACTTGTTACAGGCTCAAATTCCTAAACAAATAGGTGTATACGACGATACCTTTAATGATAACTGCGTAGGAGACACTTTTCAGGTTTTGGAAGTTCCTACACTTTTATTTGAAGCTGGGCACTATAAAAACGATTATGCTAGAGAAATTACTAGGTTTTACATGTTTCAAGCTCTTATGTACGGATTGTACTATATAGCTATTAATAAGGTGTCTGGTTCTGAGTATAAACCTTATTTTGATATTCCTATGAACAGTAAAAGTTATTTTGATATCATTATTAGACAAGCGAAGATTCCTGATTCTAATGGAGTGATAATAAGGGATATAGCTATTCAGTATCAAGAGGTTTTAAAAAATAACAGCATAGATTTTGTTCCTAAAATTGAAAAAATAGGGGATTTAAGTTCTTATTTTGGCCACAAAGAAATTTCTGCTCATAGCAATATGGTTTCAGTGAAATCAAACCAAGATTTAATAGAAGGACTTGAAGTTGATGAGATTTTTATAGAAAACACGAAATACTCATTAAAATTAACACAATCTTAAGCCAATATCCTATTTAATTGCGATTAATGTATTAATTTTGGCCTTTATTAAAAAAAACTATAAATGGCGAAAATTAAGTTAGATGATATTGATCATCAAATTTTAGATATGTTAATTGAAAACACGAGGATTCCTTTTACTGATATTGCGAAAAAACTATCAATTTCAGCAGGGACTATTCATGTTCGAGTAAAGAAAATGGAAGATGCAGGCATTATTAAAGGCTCTTCGTTAACCTTAGATTATAAAAAGCTAGGTTATTCCTTTATTGCTTATGTAGGTGTTTTTCTTCATAAAACATCACAAACTAAGTTTGTTTTAGAGCGTATTAACGAAATACCTTTCATAACAGTTGCACATATTACTACTGGGAAATTTAATATATTTTGTAAAATAAGAGCTAAAGACACAGAGCACGCCAAAGAAATTATTTTTATGTTAGATGATATTGAAGGGGTTTACAGAACAGAAACGATGATATCATTAGAGGAGAGTTTGAATGATAAAAAACGACTGATGCATTCTATATTTAACGATATGTAGTTAATATTATGTAAGAAAAATATAAAGACCGTCTTTTAAAGATGGTCTTTTTTTGTTTTAGGTATATTGAATCTTTGCTATGACACTAATATAACCCAAATATAAATTTCAGTAATAACATGGAGTGTTTTTCGTACTTTTAAGCAAATTACAATATTATGAACCCTCGTATTTCAGAAGATCTTTTTCAATTTCTATTAAAGCTTGAAAAAAACAACAATCGTGATTGGTTTAATGAGCATAAAGAAGAGTTTAAAAGAATAGAAAAGCAAACTAAATTATTTTTCAACGCTTTGTTACAGGGCTTAATGGTTCATGATGACATAGAGAAATTAAAAGTTTTTAGAATTTATCGTGATGTCCGTTTTTCAAAAAATAAATTGCCTTATAAAATCCATTTTAGTGGTTCATTTAAAAGAAAAAAACCGGAATTTCGTGGAGGTTATTATGTGCATTTAGCTCCAAATAACCGATCGTTTATCGCCACAGGATTTTGGGAGCCAAATAAGGCCGATTTGCTCCGAATTCGTAAGGAATTTGAAATGAATGATACGGAGATTAGAGAAATTATATCTCATAAAAAATTTAAAGAAATTTGGGGTGATTTAGAAGGAGAGGAGTTGAAGACGGCTCCAAGAGGCTTTGATAAAGATCATCCAGCCATACATTTAATTCGAAAAAAACAATATATCTTCAGTAAAGGTTTTACCGACGAACAGGTCTTGGCTGCTAATTTTTTAGATGAAGTAAATGCGTCATTTAAAATAATTAGGCCGTATTTTGATTATATGAGTGATGTGCTTACAACGAATTTGAACGGAGAACGTATTATATAATTTCTATAATAGTAAATGTATTATTGTTAAAGGTTATTGTATCTCCAACAATTTTATTTTTAAGTAGTTGCCCAATAGGAGAATTTAAAGAAATACCTAAATAAGGAGTACCCTCAACTTCTATTTTGCCGACACTTATAGCGATAAAAAAGTTATTAGAAGTTGTTTTTACAAGACTTCCTAACACTACGTTGTCGCTTACCGTTTTGAAATTTATCAAATTCAAGATATCCAACATTTTATTGGCATCACTTAAATATTGTGAATTTGATTCCAAATCGTTAAATAGTTTTCCGTTTCCGGAATCGTCTCCTTCGTCATTGCTTTTATCGTTACTCTCAATAGAATCTTTAATAGTTTCTATTTCGTTTTTATAGCTAGCAATACGTTTATTTACATAGCTGAAACAAGCTTGTAAAAGTTGTTCTTTTGTATTCATATCTTACGCAAATATATGACAGAATATTTGAATGTTACTAATTAATTTTTCCTTAGCTAAATGCATCATTCGTTTATTTAATGCAGAAGAATTGGTAATATAAAATTTGTATTCTTCTACAGTAAATTGACCAATAATCATTCCTTTTAGGGAATTTCTGAACTTCATGTCTTTTTGTATAGAATTCTCGATGTAATCTATTTTCTGTTCTGTAGTTAGAGTAAAGAATACATTTTTGTGTTTAGAAATATAGTTTTTAAAAACCTCCACAAGTAAATCATTTTGAAGTTTAAAAATAGGTCGCAAAGTAGCATTTTGAAAACGCTCGTCGTCGCTCATGGATTCTGAAAATAACGCAGAAGAGATTGTAGGACGACATTCTTTTAAGTCTGAAGATCTGTTCATTTTATTGAGTTTTCTTCAAGTTAGGAATAATATTAGTTGTTATGGAGAAGATTAGATAGCAATATCAACAGTCTTATTAACAAAATTTAAAAAGCAAAGTTGTAATAGTGTGTAATAATGCGCATTAAAATCTATCTTTGGGTATTGATAAATTTTAAAGATTCAAATATGAATTTTCACACAAGAAAATGGGTAAAACCCGAAGATTTAAATCCAAATGGAACTTTATTTGGAGGGAGACTGTTAGCATGGATTGATGAAGAGGCTGCATTGTACAGTATCATTCAATTAGAAAGTGCTAGGGTAGTAACCAAGTTTATTTCTGAAATTAATTTTACAAGTTCAGCCAAACAGGGAGATATTATTGAATTGGGTATGAAGGTGGTGAAATTTGGGAGATCTTCAATTACCTTAAATTGTGAAGCAAGAAACAAGATGACCAGGCAAACTATATTAACGGTAGAAAATATTGTAATGGTTAATCTTGATGAAAACGGAAGTCCGCTTCCTCATGGAAAAACCAAAATAGAATTCGTAAAGGATCGATTAAAATAGTTATTGTAATCTTGGGAAATCGGTAGGGTATTCAAAAAGTTCCAAATCGAAATAACTAACGGCGGAAATGGCATGATCAAAAATATCAGCCATAATATATTCGTAGTTTTCCCAGCGTTTGTCACTACTAAAAGCATAAATTTCTAAAGGCAATCCGTTTGGAGTAGGGTCTAATTGTCTAACCATAATGGACATGTCTTTATTAATTGCTGAGTGGTTTTGAATATAAGAGAGTAAATATTTTCTAAAAACCCCCAAGTTAGTCATGTTTCTTCCGTTGATAAGAGTGTTTTTGTCGATGTTGTTTTGGGAATTGTAGTTGTCAATATCGTTCTGACGCGTAGAAAGATATTCATTTATTAACTGTATGTTTTTTAGTTTTTCAATATCTTCATTAGTCAAATAATGAACGCTTTTTGCTTTTAAAACTATAGCGCGTTTAATACGTCTTCCACCTGAAGACTGCATTCCTCTCCAGTTCTTAAAAGAGTCAGTAAGAATAGCATATGTAGGAATGTGGGTTATGGTTTTGTCAAAATTTTGAACTTGAATAGTAGAAAGGTTGATTTCGATAACGTCTCCATCAGCTCCAAACTTTTCCATTGTAATCCAATCTCCAATTCTTACAGAGTCGTTTATAGCTATTTGAATACTAGCAACTAAACCTAAAATGGTATCTTTAAAAATCAACAATAAAACGGCTGACGCAGCTCCAAGTGTAGTGAAAAACTGTGTAAATGGTAAATCAATAACTATGGCTAAGCACGAAGCTATACCAATAACCCATACAAATAGCATAACTACTTGAATGTAACTATCTATAGGTTTGTCTTTTAAGGTTGGTAAGGTTTTAAAATAAGATTCAAAAGTTCTTAGAATACTTCTAATAATCCAAACAGTAAGGAAAACACCATAAACTTTTAGAATAAGGACTATGTATTCTTCAAAGTGTGGGAAATCGTAGAAAACAAAAGGAAAAACCTTAATGGTAATAATTAAAGGAACAATATGGGCAATGTATTTTGGAGCTTTATGGTTGACTAGTAAGTCGTCGAAATTGGTTTTAGATTTACTGGAAAACTTGATAAATGCATTTACTAAAATCCTACGGGTAATAAAATCTGTTAAGTATACAACAGTAGTTAAAATTACCAACAAGCATACCATGTTTAGGTATTTAGCTGCGGTTTCAGGAAGTTGTAGCGCTAGAAAATAATCGTAAAAATAACATTGCCATTCTTTCATTAAGATACTCGTTTTAAGTAAGTTTTATCTACATAAAAAGTTCCAAATGGTATTACGGAAGCTGCTAAGATAAATAGTAATGTTTTTCCTTCCCACTTAAGCTTGGATCCTAAAATAATGGCCAAAATAACATAGCCAACAAATAATAATCCGTGAGGCATTCCAAGTAGTTTTACGTATTGCGGATCCTCGCCAAAGTATTCAAGGTATTTAATTGGCATAGCAATAAACAATAACAAAAGGTAGGATAATCCTTCTAATAAAGCAACAATTCGAAAGACGTTTAATAAGGAGAACATATATATTATTTTAAGTTGCAAAAATACAATTCAAGTTACAATTTACCTCATATTTAAAATGTTTTTAACTTCTGATATGTGTGCAAATTTTGTAAGTAATTATGTTCAAAGCAGTAAGTTGTCGTTGAAATTTAAATTCTAACGATAAAATTCTATTTCATTTTAATTAAACAATATCTTTATTGTGTTAAATAACAGCGAAATAGGCTGTTGATTTTTTAAAAATAAACGTATGCAACCTACTACTTTAAGCATATTCCGATTTCTTTCGCCAGTCATATTTGTTTTAATAATTTTAAACACAAATAAAGGATACTGTCAAACCACGCTTATTCCAGACCCTAATTTTGAACAAGCCTTAATTGATTTAAATATTGATACTAATGGTTTAAATGGTAATATTTTAAATAGTGACGCTAGTGTAGTCTATTATTTAAATGTATCTCAAAATTTTATTTCTGATCTTACAGGAATAGAGGCGTTTACTAATTTAAAAACACTTGATTGTTCCGCAAATAATTTAGTGGGTTTGGATGTTTCTCAAAATACAAAGTTGTATGAATTGAATGCGGATGACAATCAGATTGCCAATATAGACCTCTCGTTAAACACAAAACTCAAATGGGTTTGGCTTAGTTCCAACTCATTAAGTTCTATTGATGTGTCCAACAATCTACTTTTAGAGGAGTTGGGAGTAAATCTAAACTACTTAACAGAGTTGGAAGTTTCTAATAATATAAACCTAGAACATTTAGGTTGTTACTCTAATAATTTAACCAATATAGACCTTAGTAATAATAGTGCTTTAAAAGTATTGCATATTGGGGTTAATAATTTGAATACTTTAGACGTTTCACAAAATACTAGTTTGCAAACTCTTACCTGTAATGAAAATAATTTAACCGAGCTTTCTGTAGACACCAATTCTCAATTGAATTATTTTGATTGTAGAGACAATCATATCAGTAATTTAAACATTAGTAATGCGCCAGAATTAGTTAGGTTGTTTGTTAGTAATAACAACTTAAATGAAGTTGATTTATCTGCTAGTCCAAACTTGAAATTGTTTTACGCAATAAATAACAACCTTCAAACTTTAGATATATCCGGAAACTCGGTTCTTAGATGGATTAAATGTGATGACAACAATTTGTCTTTTGTAGATTTTAGAAATGGAAATAACGGCTATATTTCAGAATTTAAAATGCTTCAAAACAATAATTTATCTTGTATTCTCGTTGATGATTCCAATGCATCATTTTTAACTAATTGGAGTGTAGATGAAGACTGTTCTTTTGTTGAAAGTAATTTTGATTGCGAGGCTTTGTCAGTAAAAAATCCATCTTTATTGGAAGTAGAGATGTACCCGAATCCAGCTTTAGACACAGTTGTAATTACAGTGAAAACAAATGAAGCTAAATTAGAATTATATACAGTTAGTGGGCAAAGAATTTATCTTAAAATTTTAAATCAGGGGATTAATAATATTGATTTAACCAATGTTAGTTCAGGGATGTATATTGCACAAATATCTTATGGTCAAGCCATCGAAACTAAGAAGTTGATAATAAAATAGCGTAGTAGGGTTGGTTTTAATTTGTGTTGCTTTAGTGTTTTTTATGTGAAATACAATAAAATTTCGTTGTTTTTTCAGATAGTTTCAAATAAATCGAAATGATTGCCTATCTTTGCTGATGATAAAGAAATCTACCTTTGCTTGGAAAAGCAAATAATCTCTTTAGGTAGTTTTAAGAAGTCCAAGATTCCTGATAGTAAATCACCGTTTAATATTTCAATCATCTTCTTAAACAATTAAAATAAAATTAATATTTAAATTAACGAATGGCAAAATCGCAGCAAACATTTAATAAAAGTGAAAAAGAAAAAAAACGTTTAAAGAAGCGTGAAGATAAACGTAAAAAAATGGAAGCTCGTAAGCTGGACAAAGAAACTGGCGGAAACGAAGGTATACAGTTTGCATACGTAGATTACAACGGGAACCTAACTGATACTCCACCAGATCCATCGATGAAAATAAAGGTAGATGCTGAGAGTATTGAAGTAAGTATTCCAAAACGTGATGATAGTGATATAGAAGAAGTAGATCCAATTAGAAAAGGAAAAGTGTCATTTTTTGATAACTCAAAAGGATTTGGATTTATTATTGATTCTGAAAATCAAGAAAAATATTTCTGTCACGTAAGTGGATTAATCGATGAGATTCAAGAAAACGATAAAGTTTCTTTCGAATTAGAGAAGGGTATGAAAGGTTTAAATGCGGTTAGAGTAACTCTAATTTAGATTTAAACAATCGTATATAAAACTAAAAGACCATCCAAATAGGGTGGTCTTTTTTTTGTTTTATTTCCTTTTTTAAAAATAGCAGTGTTGTTATATGGACCAGTAACTTATATTTTAAAACTCAAATTAAGTGATTTAAACTCCTGATTAGAATAGTTTAATTGCTGTTTACTTAAAGTTATTGTTTAAGCTAACGATTACTCTAGTTTAGTTGCAATTCCAATTTGTTTTGTTTTTTCACCTACATAGGAATATTCAAATGTGTAAGTGGAATCTGTTGTAGTTAATATTTTTAAGTGGATATCTTTTTGCTCAGCCATACTTTTTGGATTAATGGTTTTAAAAATAACTTCACAATCGTTTATCCATCGAACTTGTGCTGAGTCAATTTTGTTGTTATAAGTTTCCACTTGAAGGTCTTTAGTTCTAATAAATTTCGACTTGAAAACTTCACCATCTATGGTTATTTCGCTATAAAAAGTTCCTAGTTGATAATCTGTACAATTGCGTTCAACTTCGTAACATCCTGATAATAAGAGTAAGCAAGCTATGCTGAATAAATATTTCATAAACGGTTTAAAAAATAATAAGAATTTCATTTAAATAATTAGTCAAAAGTACTAAAAAGAAGCCCATAATCCCATATAGGCTCTTAATTTTTAATTTTGAGAATAAATTAATTATATATGCGTTACTTGAGTAAATTAAACTATATAAAACTATCTTAAAGTCTTTTAATCTTCTTTATAAAAGTGGTATTTTGCAACGATTTTATTCTTAATTCAATAATGCTTATAAAGCCTATATTTATGCGTCAATTAATTTGTCTGTTAACTTTCTTTTTAACGTATACAAGTCTTTTCTCACAATCAACAAACCCTTTACAGGCAACCGATGCGGTTGCTCAGCAAAAATGGGTGGATGATTTGTATAACAAAATGACTTTAGAAGAAAAAGTAGGGCAGCTTTTTATGGTTCAAGCATTTTCTAACCAAGGTTTGGCACATGAAAATATTATTAGTCAGCTTATTACAAATTATAAAATAGGGGGGATTATTTTTTCTAAGGGTGATCCTATTAGTCAAGCAAGAATTAATAATATTTTTCAAGAAGCATCAAAAATACCATTACTAATTGGCATGGATGCCGAATGGGGTTTAAGTATGAGATTAGAAAATACTTATGCATTTCCTTGGAACATGACGCTAGGTGCTATTAAAGATAATGCCTTGATTGAGCAGGTTGGTAAGCAAATGGGAGAGCACTGTAAGCGATTAGGCGTGCATTTTAATTTTGCGCCAGTGGTAGATATTAATACAAACCCAATTAATCCTATTATTGGAAATAGGTCTTTTGGAGAAGATAGAGATAACGTTACAGAAAAGGCTTCTGCTTTTATGAAGGGGATGCAAAGTGTGGGAGTTTTGGCTAATGCTAAACATTTTCCAGGGCATGGGGATACCGATAGCGATTCGCATAAAACCTTGCCAAGCATTAATTTTGATGCGAAACGAATAGACTCGGTAGAGATTTACCCATACAGAAAATTAATTCAAGAAGGTTTGTCAAGTGTTATGGTGGCTCATTTAAATGTCCCAGCCTTGGAGTCTAGAAGTGGATTCCCTTCTTCTTTGTCTTACCCTATAGTTACGGAGCTTTTAAAAGAAAAGCTTCAATTTCAGGGTTTAATCTATACAGATGCGTTAAATATGAAAGGGGCTTCAAACTACAGTAGTCCTGGAGATATTGATTTAGCAGCTTTCATGGCCGGAAACGATGTGTTGTTGATTTCTGAAGATGTACCTAAAGCAATTAATAAAATTGTAGAAGCATATAATTCTGGAGTTATTACAGAAGGTCGGTTAGCTCATTCTGTAAAAAAGATTCTTCAAGCAAAGTATAAAGTAGGACTAAATAATTATAAACCTATTGAAACAAAGAATCTAGTTGAAGATTTAAATAGAATTAAAGATGAAACTCTTTCTGAAGTTCTTTTTGAAAATGCCATTACAGTTATTAAAAACAAAGAAGACTTGTTGCCAATTAGAAAGCTTGAAAAAAAGAAAATCGCCTATGTGAAAATGGGTGATGACGATGGGTCTGTTTTTTTAAAAGAACTTCAAAAATATGCTAAAGTTCACGAGGTTTCTGCAGATAATCTCGACGAATTAATTAGAAAACTTTCAGCGTATAATACTGTAGTAGTTGGTTTTCATCGTTCTAATGAAAGTCCTTGGAAAGATTATAAGTTTAGCGATAAGGAATTGGTTTGGTTGTATGAAATTGCCCGTAATAACAATGTTATACTCGATATTTTTGTAAAACCATATGCTTTATTAGATTTAAGAACAGTTGAAAATTTTGAAAGTATTGTAGTTAGTTATCAAAATAGTGCCGTTGCTCAACAAAAATCGGCACAACTTATTTTTGGAGCTATTTCTGCTAAAGGAATGTTGCCGGTTTCTGTTGGTAACGGGTTTCATGCAGGAGATGGTCTTACTTTTACAAAGTTATCACGATTAACCTATGGAGCTCCTGAGCGTGTTGGAATGAGTTCAGAGAAGCTTAAAAAGTTAGATTCTGTTGCTCAATATGCCATAGATAAAAAAATGACTCCTAGTATTCAGTTGTTGGTTGCAAGAAAAGGAAAGGTTGTGTATAGCAAAAACTTTGGGTCGCACACTTACGATAAAAATTCGGAGGCAGTGGATTTTGATGATATTTATGATTTAGCTTCTCTAACAAAAATCTTAGCTACTCTGCCTTTACTAATGGAGCTTGATGAAAAAGGAGAGGTGAACTTGGAGTCTAAGTTATCCGACATTCTCCCTGAATATGCCAATTCAAATAAGAAGAATATTACCTTAAAAAAAATGTTGTCTCATTATGCTAGATTAAAACCTTGGATTCCGTTTTATTACGCCACTTTAGATTCTTCAAAACAACCCGACCCTAAATATTATAGAAAGGAGCCAAGTAAAAAGTTTTCAGTAAAAGTTGCAAATAATCTTTATATGAGAACAGACTATCAAGATTCTATTCAAAAAATAATTAAGGACACAGACTTGTTGGATAGAGAACGTTACAGATATAGCGATTTACCTTATTACATTCTAAAGAAATATATTGAAACCTATTACGACCAAGGATTGGACGATCTTGTTCAGGAGCATTTTTATGAATCTCTAGGAGCTAATTATACCACATATAATCCTTATGTTAAGTTTAGTGATAAAAAAATCATTCCTACGGAGGTAGATGATTACTACAGGTACCAAGAAGTTCATGGTTATGTGCACGATATGGGGGCGGCCATGCAAAATGGTGTTGGTGGACATGCAGGGGTATTTAGTAATGCCAACGATGTAGCTAAAATTATGCAACTGTTTTTGCAAAAAGGGTTTTATGGAGGAAAACGTTATTTTAAACCAGAAACCATAGATAAGTATAACACCTGCTATTTTTGTGATGAAAATAACCGACGAGGAATAGGCTTTGACAAGCCTCAATTAGGAGAATCTGGCCCAACTTGTGGTTGTGTGTCTATGACTAGCTTTGGCCATTCTGGATTTACAGGTACTTATGCATGGGCCGATCCTGAAGAAGAAATTGTATATGTGTTTTTAGCAAATAGAACCTATCCAAAAGCAGACTCAAACTTGTTATTAAGGGCGAACATAAGAACGGATATTCAACGCTTAATTTATGAAGCGATTATTGATTAATAAAGGCTTAAGATTGAAATAGTACAAGGTACTTAAAACTTAAAATATGAAAATTGGAATAGTATGTTATCCAACTTTTGGAGGAAGTGGAGTAGTGGCAACAGAACTTGGAATAGAGCTCTCAAAAAGAGGGCACGAAATTCATTTTATAACTTATAAACAGCCAGTAAGGTTGGATCTTATAGGTAGTAATGTGCATTTTCACGAAGTTACTGTTCCAGAGTATCCATTATTTCACTATCAACCATACGAGTTGGCTTTAACAAGTAAGCTGGTAGATATGGTAAAGCTTCATAAAATAGAAGTTCTTCATGTGCATTATGCTATTCCTCATGCCTATGCAGCCTATATGGCTAAAAAAATGCTGCAGGAAGAAGGAATTTACTTGCCTATAGTAACTACGCTTCACGGTACAGATATTACTTTAGTTGGCTCTCATCCTTTTTATAAAACAGCTGTAACTTTTAGTATTAACAAGTCGGATGCTGTAACCTCGGTTTCAGAAAGTTTAAAGCGTGATACCTTAAGACTGTTCGATATTAAAAATGACATTCACGTAGTAACCAACTTTATAGATATTGCTAAACATACACCTCATTTTGGAGATTGTCAGCGAGACTTATTGGCTAATAAAGATGAGAGGATCATCACGCACATCAGTAATTTCAGAAAAGTAAAATGTATACCAGATGTTATAAAGGTGTTTTATAACATTCAAAAAGAAATTCCTGCAAAATTGATGATGGTTGGTGAAGGTCCTGAAAAAGAACCGGCTGAAAAACTATGTGCCGAACTAGGTATTTCCGATAAAGTAGTTTTCTTTGGAAACAGTAATGAAATAGACCGAATTTTATGTTATTCAGATTTGTTTGTTCTTCCTTCAGAAACAGAAAGTTTTGGACTAGCTGCATTAGAGGCAATGGCCTCAGGAGTACCTGTTATTTCAAGTAATTCGGGTGGAATTCCCGAAGTCAATATTCATGGTGTTTCTGGGTATTTAAGTGATGTAGGAGAGGTGGATGAAATGAGTAAAAATGCCCTTCTTATTTTAAAAGACGAAAAAGTATTGGCTAAATTTAAAAAACAAGCAAAAAAGCAAGCTAGAAATTTCGATATCTATCAAATTGTGCCTCAATATGAGGCTATTTATCAGGCAACGCTTTCCAAATGTAAAACCATGTTATAGGTGGTCTGAAAACATTTAATACTTTCTATTTAAATAAACTCTATCTAAAATGAACAGAAAATCCTTCTTAAACCTAACAGCAAGAGCGGGTCTTTTTTTGGGCTTAGCACCAAGCATGCTAGCAAATAAAAGTAATGATGTTGTAGAAAAAGAACTTGTTAATGAGCTTTTAAAACAAAAAAAAGCAATTGGAAGCGCTGTGGGGCTTACGGCAGATCCAATTTCGAAAGTTCGTGTAGGTATGATAGGTATGGGGAACAGAGGGAGTGTTCTTATCCAGATGTTTGAATACCTTATTAAAAATAATCATGCTGAAATTGTTGCTCTTTCAGATTTAAAACAAGATAAAGTTGAAAAAAACAACGAATATCTTAAAACCATTCAAAATTCATCTGCAGATTTATACTATGGAAATGAAACTGAATGGAAGAAATTAGTTAAAAGAGATGATATTGATTTAATTATAATCGCAACGCCTTGGGATTCGCATACCGAAATGTCTGTTTATGGCATGGAACATGGAAAACATGTAGCTTGCGAGCAACCAATGGCCTTGTCTTTGGAAGATTGTTGGAAATTGATTGAGGTGGCTGAGCGTACTCAGAAACATTGCATGTACATGGAAAATTGCTGTTATAATGGTGAAGAGCTTTGGGTGCTTAATATGATAGATAAAGGTATTTTTGGTGATATTAATCATGCAGAAGGTGCTTATATTCACGATTTGCGTAAGCATATGATGGATGAAAAGTATTACGAAAATCAGTGGAGAATAAAATATCATGAAAATCGAAATGGCAATTTTTATACAGGACATGGTTTAGGTCCAACAAGTTTCTATATGGATATTGGGCGTGGAGATAATTACGATTTTATAACATCCATGAGTTCACGTGACGACAGTATGAAAGATGGAGCGCGAATAGAAAATTATCCAGTAAAAGAGTTTGCTTGTGGAGATATGAACACCACAATGATTAAGACCAAGTTGGGAAGAACTATTATGTTGCAGTTTGATACGCATACTGGTAGACCATATTCTAGGTTAAATAATGTTTTTGGAACCAAAGCAGCTCATCAAGGTTACCCGTCTAGATTATATGTTGGTCATGAAGAATTGCAATGGGGGCATAATTGGCTTAAAGATGAAGAATATAAAGAATATAGAGACCGATACGACCACCCGTTATGGAATAAATTGAAGACGCAAATTGATGCCAATGCTGTTGGACATGGAGGTATGGATTTTGTAATGATATACAGGTTAATACGCTGTTTAAATGAAGGTTTGTCCTTGGATATCAATTTGTACGACAGTGTTCTTTGGAGTGCGATTACGCCTTTATCAGAACTGTCTGTCGCTAATAACAGTGCTAGAACAATAGTTCCAGACTTTACAGGAGGAACTTGGGAAACTCCTAGGAGAAATGAAATTTTACGAGATATCCTCTAAGTTGAAGTTGGAATAAGTTATCCGCTTGATCTCATCATAATTTTGAATGGCACTTTTTAAAAGTGTCATTTGGTTTTTAGCTCGTATCAAATTATGGTTTTCATAAGCTGTTTTGTAGTACACATCATTATTTAAAAAGTCTGTTAAAAAACGTAAACCCATAATGTATATTAGGGTTTTAATACCTAAAGGCAAATATTTAACTTCTTCTAAGGTTAATATGTTTGAAGTTTCCGAAGCAAAGCCTTTACAGTAAGCTTCATAAAACTTCAAATTAATGGTTGTTTGTTTCAAATCTTGAGAATCTTCGACCGTATTTGAGCAAATAGAGCGAATTGAATCTCCAAAATCAAAATGTACAATTCCAGGCATAACTGTGTCTAAGTCTATTACCGCAAGACCATTGTCATTTTTATCAAATAGGATGTTGGACAATTTGGCATCGTTATGTGTGATTCGAATTGGAAAATTATTTTTTTCTTTTAACTCTGAAAGCACCAATATTTCCTTCTGAAGTTCAAATACATAATCAATTAGCGCTTGGGCTTCTGTTTTTCTAGACTCCCTTGCATTTTTTAAAGCAGCTTCAAATTGAGTAAATCGAAAAGGAACAGAATGAAATTTAGGTAGAGTTTCAGTAATTTGTTCGGTTTCCAAGGTAGAAGTGCTAGCTATAAAATTCCCAAATAATTTCCCCGCTTCAAATACCTGCTTTTCATTTTCAGCTCTATCAATTGTTTTGGAGTTTGGAATATATTCCATTAAAGTCCAAAACCCATTATTTGCTTCAATAAAAAAAGCATCATTTTTAGATTTAATAAAGCCTGCAACTTGATATTTACTATCGGTTTTATTGTAAGTGTTTTTTAGGAAGTCACTAACTATAATCTTGTTGTTAATGATGTTTTCTAAATTTGTAAAAACCTGATTGTTAATTCTTTGAAGTATGTAATTTGAATTATTACAACAACTCACTAAATAGGTGTCGTTTATGTGTCCTGAAGCCAAAACCTCTATATTTAGAATAGGTTTTTCTATTTTAAATTGGTAACAAATATTTTTAAGAATTTCTACTGAATTTACCATAATTTAGTTGGATATACACGGTTAGAAATAAGGTCTAGAAGTTGTTTTCTAACCATAGTCTCATCTTCTTTGTAAGTAACTCCAAACCATTGACTGTTAGATTCGAGCATTTTAAAAGCGCCTAATTGGTTATTAATCATAAAATCTACTACTTTAGGAATGTAAAACTCTGCGGTTTCAGAATTTTTATGTTCTTTTAAAAACACTTCAAATAGTTGTTCTGTTATTTTAAAAACATCAGATGTAAATCCCCAAAAATTCATAGAAACCATGGTGTCTAATGGCATTATTGGGTTGTTTTTACTAATGTCGGTTCGCTCAATAATGCTAATAAGTTCTTGATTTTTATTTAGAACACATTCACCTCTAGAAACTGTTCCAAAATCTGATAAGGTGTTTTTTAATTGATAACCAATAAAGTAATTTTGATTGTTTGTATTTGTGTACAAAGCTTCATACATGAGTTCAAATGCAGGTCGCCCATAAAAATCGTCAGCATTTATTAAAGCAAAATCATTTTTTATGGTGTCTTTTAGGCAAAGTAATGCATGTCCTGTTCCCCAAGGTTTCTTGCGTTTAGGTAAATCTTTTGCATTTTGTATAACGAAATTCACTTGGATGTTTTTAGGTAAGTTGTTATCATAGCGATCCTTAAAAATTTCAAGGATTTCTTCTCGAACAATAAAAACTACGTGGTTGAAACCAGCTTGAAGTGCATCGTAAATGGAAAAATCTAAAATAGCATAATTATCTACAACAGCATGTGTTTGTTTTAAGCCTCCAAATCTGGAACCCATTCCAGCTGCCATAATGGCTATTGATTTTTGTTTCATTTTACAAAATTATATAAAAAAACACCTTAAAAAAGGTGTTTTAATTAATATTTCAAATGGTGTTTTAGAATTGATATCTAACTCCAAGGCCAAGGTCGAAATTCATATTGTTATTATCGTAATCGCTACTACCTAATCCTAGTTCAGGCCTTACATCTAATGATAGCAGTAAAGGAAAATCGAAATTGTATTCAATACCCACAGTTCCTGTTAAAATAACAAAACCATCTCTATGGTTGTTATAATATTTGTTGTAACGGTATGTAGCAAAACCAATTCCTGGTCCTGTGTACCAATTAAAGCCTCCATCAATGTTCCAAATCCATTCGTAAAGTCCAATTAGTTTTGTACCGTCATAATTTTTGCCATCGGTCCATCCAAAATTGAATTCTAACCTGTTGTTTTCCATTATTGCACGTTGGTAGGAAATGGAGGCTCCAAAACCGTCGCTATCACCAAGTCTTAGTCCTATGGCATTTTTAGATATTTCCTGTGCATGTACAAATGTTGTAAAGCCTAAAAAGGCAATTGCTATAATTAATACTCTTTTCATAATACGATTTTATTTTTAATTGAAATTAATAATTTTGTTTCGTAATAAGTCATAAACTAATCTTAAATTTATGGCTATCATATTAACTAAAAATTTCAGAAATTATTGCAAGCAGATACGTTTTTTAAAGATTTGAAAAAGCAGCTAGATGGCGACTTACAGTACGATGAGTTAACTAAAGCTATCTATGCTACTGATGCTTCGGTATATAGGAAATTGCCTGAGGCTGTTGTGTATCCGAAAACGGTCGAGGATATAAAAAAACTTGTTCTATTTGCTAAAAAAAATAAAACTTCATTAATTCCTAGAACGGCAGGAACTTCACTCGCGGGTCAGTGTGTTGGAAATGGTATTGTGGTAGATGTTTCTAAATATTTTTCTAATATATTGCATCTTGACAAAAAGAATAAAACAGTTAGGGTTCAACCGGGAGTGGTTCGAGATGAGCTTAATAATTATCTAAAACCCTTTGGATTATTTTTTGGTCCAAATACTTCTACTTCCAACCGTTGTATGATTGGTGGAATGGTTGGGAATAATTCCTCTGGAACTACTTCAATTCAATATGGAGTTACAAGGGATAAGGTTTTAGAGCTAAAAACCATTTTAAGTGACGGTTCAGAGGTTGTTTTTGGTAAGATTTCTAAAAGCGATTTTCATGAGAAAACAAAGTTAAATACTTTAGAGGGATCTATTTATAAAGCTATTTATTCAGAATTGGCTTCTGAAGTTGTTCAAAATGAAATTCTTGAACAATTTCCAAAACCAGAAATCCATAGAAGAAACACAGGTTATGCTATAGACGAGTTAGTAAAAACAGAAGTGTTTTCTGATGGTTTCGAGTCTTTTAATATGTGTAAATTACTTTCTGGAAGTGAAGGCACCCTTGCCTTTACCACTGAAATTACATTGTGTTTAGACGTGCTTCCGCCAAAAGAAAGTATTATGGTGGCAGCTCATTTTAAATCCATTCAAGATTGTTTAAATGCCGTAGAAGTAGTTATGCAGCATAATTTGCATTCGTGTGAAATGATGGATAAAACCATTTTGGATTTAACAAAACACAATAAGACTCAACAAGAAAATAGACAGTTTATCGAGGGAGATCCTGAAGCTATTTTAATGTGTGAAATTAAAGGTGAAACCATTGAAGAAATCCAATCTAATGCCGTAAAACTAATTAGTGATATTGATAGTTTGAATTTAAGTTACGCCAATCCAATATTGAAAGGAGAAGAAATTGATAAAGCAGTTGAATTGCGTAAAGCTGGATTAGGTTTACTGGGAAATATGATTGGCGACAAAAAAACAGCAGCATGTATAGAGGATACGGCTGTAGCATTAAATGATTTAGCTAATTATATAAGTGAATTTACTCAGTTAATGGCTGGCTATAACCAAAAAGCAGTTTATTACGCTCACGCAGGAGCAGGAGAATTGCACTTGCGGCCAATTTTAAATTTGAAGAAAAAAGAGGATGTGGTTTTATTTCGAAAAATAACCACAGAGGTAGCACATTTAGTTAAGAAATATAAAGGATCCATGAGTGGTGAACATGGAGATGGGATTGTAAGGGCAGAATTTATACCCTTAATGATAGGTGAAGCTAATTACCAAATTTTAAAGCGAATTAAAAATGCATTCGATCCTGAAAATATTTTTAATCCTGGAAAAATAGTAGATGCATTTCCAATGGATAAAAATTTACGTTATGTTCCTAATAGAAAAGAACCTGAAATTAAAACATTTTTAGACTTTTCCGAATCTTTAGGAATTCTGCGAGAAGCTGAAAAATGCAATGGCTCGGGAGATTGTAGGAAACTTCCTGAATTCGGGGGAACCATGTGTCCTAGTTATCGCGCTACTAGAAGTGAAAAAGACACCACCAGAGCAAGAGCAAATGCTTTAAGAGAGTTTTTAACCAATTCTGAAAAAGCAAATAAATTTAATCATAGGGAATTAAAAGAGGTATTTGATTTGTGTTTAAGTTGTAAAGCCTGTGCCAGCGAATGTCCAAGTAGTGTGGATGTAGCAACTTTAAAAGCAGAGTTCTTATATCAATATCAACAGGTAAATGGGGTGTCTTTACGAACCAAATTATTCGCTTATAATAATAGGTTGAATGAGTTTGGAAGTAAGGTTCCATGGTTAACGAACTTTGTGTTTTCAAATAGACTTACTTCTTCATTATTGAAAAATTCTTTGGGAATATCCTTAAATCGAAGTTTGCCTTTGATTTCAACTAAAAGTTTAAATAATGTATATAAAGAATTTGCAATTCAACATGATATAAAAAAATACATTAAGGAAGTTTATCTGTTTAATGATGAATTCACAAATCATTTAGATACGCAGATAGGAGTAGATGCTTTGATTTTATTAAGAGCCTTAAATTACAAAGTTCGTATCATAAACCATGCGGAATCCGGACGTGCTTTTTTGTCTAAGGGTTTATTAAATCAGGCAAAAAAAGTAGCTAATAAAAACATAGATTTATTTAAGGATCTACTAAGTTCTGAAAAGCCATTAATAGGAATTGAACCTTCGGCTATTTTAACTTTTAAAGATGAATATTTAAAGTTGGCAGATGATAAAACGTCTGCTGAACATGTAGCAAAACATTGTTTTTTAATTGAAGAATTTCTTCAGAATGAAATAAATTTAGGAAACATAACAGCTGAGCAGTTTACAAAGGAGGTTAAAACCATTAAATTTCATGGTCATTGCCATCAAAAAGCAATGAGTAATCAAAAAACTAGTTTCGATATTTTGAATTTACCTAGAAATTATAAAGTAACTATAATTCCAAGTGGTTGCTGTGGTATGGCGGGGAGTTTTGGTTATGAAAAAGAGCATTATGAGGTAAGTATGCAAATTGGAGAACAGACTTTATTTCCTGCAATAAGAAGAGCAGATGAGGCTACCATTATTTCAGCAAATGGAACTAGTTGTAGGCATCAAATTATGGATGGAACACAAAAAGTTGCCAAACATCCCATTACAATCCTTAAAGAAGCACTCTTATAATTTTTGTTTCTGTAATATAAAATATATTTTAGCGTACTTGATAAAAAACTAACAATTATTCCCAACTAAATGGCAGGAAATACCTTCGGAAAAATATTTAAATTAACCACTTTTGGCGAATCTCATGGGGTTGCCATTGGAGGGACTATCGATGGTTGTCCACCTGGATTACACTTAGATCTTAACGCTATCCAAAACGAGCTAAATAGAAGAAAACCAGGGCAGTCAGAAATTGTTACACAACGTAAAGAACCCGACACTGTTGAGTTTTTATCCGGAATTTTTGAAGGAGTAACTACAGGAACTCCAATTGGTTTTGTTATTAAAAACACCAATCAAAAACCTAAAGATTATTCTCATATAAAAGACGTGTATCGTCCAAGTCACGCTGATTACACTTATGACAATAAGTACGGGATACGCGATTATAGAGGAGGAGGTAGAAGTTCGGCACGTGAAACAGCATGTAGAGTAGTTGCAGGAGCAATAGCTAAACAATTTTTACAGGGTATTAAAATCAATGCTTATACCTCGTCAGTAGGTGATATTTTTCTTGAAAAACCATATCAGGCTTTAGATTTTTCAACTACAGAATCCAATGTAGTACGTTGTCCAGACACTGAGACCGCTAAAAAAATGATTGCACAAATCAAGGAAATTAAAAAACAAGGTGATACTATTGGTGGTACCGTTACTTGTGTACTTCAAAACGTTCCTATTGGACTTGGAGAGCCAGTATTTGACAAGCTCCATGCAGAACTTGGTAAAGCCATGCTATCTATAAACGCTGTAAAAGGTTTTGAGTATGGTAGCGGATTTTGTGGTGCAAAAATGAAAGGTAGCGAACATAACGACTTGTTTAATGCTGATGGAACAACTAAAACTAATCTTTCTGGAGGTATTCAAGGTGGAATTAGTAATGGTATGGATATTTATTTTAGAGTGGCATTTAAACCGGTAGCCACTATAATTCAAAAACAAAAAACTTTGGATAGTTCGGGAAATATTGTTGAAATGCAGGGTAAAGGCAGACATGATCCATGCGTGGTTCCTAGAGCCATTCCAATTGTAGAAGCTATGGCGGCTTTAGTATTAGCAGATTTCTACTTGATGAATAAAATATATAAATAATTAAATAGACAAATATTTCCGTTTAGGAAGATTTTCGACGGACGAATTAGCTTATGAAAAAACTAGCATTACACTGGAAAATAATTATAGGAATGGTTCTCGGTATCATTTGGGCTTTATTGTCTAGCTCGATGGGATGGAGTTCTTTTACTATTAATTGGATTGATCCTTTTGGAACAATATTCATTAATTTATTGAAGCTCATTGCTGTTCCGTTAGTGCTATTTTCTATTATAAGTGGAGTTGCCAATATTGGTGATCCTGCTGCTTTAGGTAGAATGGGTGGGAAAACTTTAGGAATTTACCTTTTAACTACCGTTATGGCTATTTCACTAGGGCTAGTGTTGGTTAATACGTTTAAACCAGGAGAATTAATTGATGAACAAAGTCGTATAGATAATAGAATTAGTTATGAAATTTGGGCTAGTTCACAAGGTTACCAATTGAAGGATGGGATAAATTATCTGCAAAACCCGGAGTTTTTCGAACGTGCTCAAGAAATTTCAAAATTATCCAACACTCAACTTAAAGAAGCAGCTGTTTCAGATAAATTGGAAACAGTTAAAAGTAGAAAAGAATCTACACCACTACAGCCTTTAGTTGATATAGTTCCAAGCAATTTTTTCCATTCCTTATCAAATAATGGGTTAATGCTTCAAATCATCTTCTTTGCTGTATTTTTTGGAGTTTGTTTGTTGTTCATTCCATCAGATAAAGCAAAGCCAGTATTGGTTTTTGTAGAGGGAATTAACGAAGTATTTCTGAAAATGGTTGATTTAGTGATGCAAGCTGCTCCGTTTTTTGTTTTCGCTTTGTTAGCAGGAGTGGTAAGTAAAATGGCCGGAGACGATATAGGAAAAGTAGTTGAAATTTTTAAAGGCTTAAGTTGGTATTCATTAACCGTGTTAACAGGTTTGTTGTTGATGATTTTTGTAATTTACCCGGTAATCTTAAAGGCTTTTGTGAAAAAAATCCCATACAAAGGATTCTTTAAGGCTATGAGTCCTGCACAGACTTTAGCTTTTTCTACTTCTAGTAGTGCTGCAACCCTTCCTGTAACTATGGAATGTGTAGAGCAAAACCTAGGAGTTAATAAAAAGATAAGTAGTTTTGTTTTGCCCATTGGAGCAACAGTAAACATGGACGGAACAAGTATGTATCAGGCAATTGCTGTGGTTTTTCTAGCGCAACTGCACATGATAGACTTAACTTTAGGTCAGCAATTAACAGTTGTTTTAACAGCAACCTTGGCGTCTATAGGGTCTGCGGCAGTTCCTAGTGCAGGATTGGTCATGCTTATTATTGTGTTGGATTCTGTTGGATTAAATCCAGCTTGGATTGCTATAATTTTTCCAGTAGATAGAATTCTAGATATGTTTAGAACAGTTGTAAACGTAACCGGAGACGCAACAGTATGTACTATTATTGCAGATGGTGAAAATATGCTAGACTATGAAAATCCAGAAAACCCAACAGAAACCTTTGATTTAAAATCCTAAGCCTTTTATAATCAATTAACAAAATAAGAGATGAATTCCCATTTAACTTTAGATTCTCCTTTAGTTTCTGTGTCATGGCTTAAAGAACATTTAAGTCACCCAAATCTTGTGGTTCTTAATGCAACTATTCCTAAAGTTACTGGAAATGACACTAATTTAAAAGCAATTCAGATTCCTTCAGCAAGATTTTTTGATTTAAAAAATAAATTCAGCGATGTTTCAGCACCTTTTCCTAGCACATTTCCATCTGAAGAACAATTTACTAGGGAGGCACAAAACTTAGGAATTAACCAAAATAGTACAATTGTAGTTTACGACGAAAAGGGAATTTATTCAAGTCCTAGAGCTTGGTGGTTGTTTAGGGCTTTTGGCTTTGAAAATATTGCTGTATTAGACGGGGGTTTTCCTGCTTGGGAGAAGGTTGGATTTGAAACAGAAATAAAAGGTGATCAAAAGTTGGAAAAAGGAAATTTTGAGGCTAAACTTCAACCAGTAGCCATGAAATTTTATAAGGATATCCAAAATGAATCCCAAGATAAGAGCCACTTGATAATTGATGCTCGTTCAGAGAATCGATTTAATTGCTTAGAAGGGGAGCCAAGAGAAGGATTGCGAAGTGGAACCATTCCAAACTCGGTTAATCTTCCTTTTGAAAATTTAATAAATGAACAAGGATTATTTAAATCTGAAGCAGAACTGAAAGATTTGTTTAAGCTTTTAGCAAAAAAAGAACAAGCTATAACTTTTTCTTGTGGATCAGGTATTACAGCTTGTGTTTTGGCATTAGGAGCAGAACTTGCAGGGTACAAAAACCTCTCGGTTTATGATGGCTCTTGGACGGAATGGGGTAGTCTTACTGCTGAATAATACGTGCTAACACGTAGAGGTAGCATGTTTTTGTGATGATTATTATAAACTAACAATTCAAAAACAAATTAACTATCAAATAGTTATGTGATATTATGGTGATTTGTATATGATTTACTATTAAAACAAATAATTCCAACACTTCATCGAGTATTTATCTGACTTTCATAAAACTTAACTAAATTTATACTTACAAAATTAATGTGCTATTAATTTAAGCTAAGATTTTTCTAAGTTTTTATTTGTTTTTGGTTAGTTGTTAAGTTTTAAAAAAAGGTCTTGAACGTATTCAAGACCTTTTTTGTTTTAACCAATTATTGAATATGGGCAGCTCGTCGTCTGTGAATACGATGTCTTAAAGCTGGTATATTAAAAATTACAATGGATATAAATATGAGTATATAACTTAAAGCTTTTAGTGTACTAACTTCTTCATTGAAATAAAAAACAGCCAAAAAGAAATTAATAATTGGATTTAAATATATAAACACTCCAACAACAGAAGAAGGTAAACCTTTAAGTGCATAAATATTTAAAAACATTGGAATAATAGTAAATACAACTGCTATTAAAATAATCATTCCATAGAAAAATGGAGTTTTAACGGTGCTGAATTCATAAGTCATGAAAAACGGAAACAATAAAATTACGGCAAAAAACAGCTGTGCTGTAAGTACTATAAATCGATCTAATTCTTGGTTTTTTCTCTGTAAAACAAGATAAATAGCATAACTAAAAGCAATTATCATACTATAAAACAAATCCATAAAGTTTCCTATGGAAAGTAATAGACAGCCAATTAAACTTAATATCACCGAGAACCATTGTAATTTAAATAGTTTCTCTTTTAAAATTATATAAGCCAAAACCATGGTTAAAATAGGGCAAATAAGGTAAGCTAATGAAGTAGCACTTACACTTACATTGTTCATTACATAAATATAAATGTACCAATTGAGAGCTAAAAATAGGCCACTTAACATGTTTATTCCCAATATTCTATACCGGGTACTTTTTGAAAAAGACAAAAATAGGTCTTTGTTCTTTTTTAACATTTTTGGCCTAAGAAACAATGAAATAACCATCATGATTGAAGCAGACAATACTGATCGATAGCTTAAGATATCAAAAGCCGGAAAATCGTCAAGGGATTTTAAGACTACACTAAAAAAACCCCAAATGGTAAAAGCTGAAATTACAGCAACGTAATATTTAGTAACATTCATTTGAACGATTTTAAAATAATTTGCAAATGTATCTTATTAAATATTTTTAAGCTTGTTAAAAAGTGTTATTATTTCCGTGTAATGTTTAATTAAATACTTTCCTTACTTTAAATAATATAAAAAAGCCTTGAACGTGTTTCAAGGCTTTTGATTTAATTCATACACTAAAGATTATAATCTTTATTTTTTATTTAGATTTTTCACTACTTTTTTGGAATGCTCTTGTGCGTTTTTAATAATATTTTGAGAATCTTCAATTTGAGATGTCACCACAGCAACTAATTGCTTTTCTTCAGGTTGATCCAAATCGTAAATTACTGTTTCAACAATAAAACTTTTAATTTTAGTTGTGGTAAAGCTACTTGGTACATAAACTCCATAAGTAGAATAAGACAAAGGATGTGAATAATAGTTATAAAAACCTTTGTAATACGAAGGGTAATAATTAGGGAGCGCATTAGATTCTGAAGAAAAACCCTCATCAGTTGAGGATTTGGTGTTTTCTCTCTCGTCTTTCACAACAGTTACCAACATACCGTTATAACCTTCATTACCTATGAATGATTTAAAATCTTCTAATTTTTCTTTTGATAACTTTTCGTCGGGTAATAGATTAGGGAATTTACTAAAGCTTTCTATGGCTTTTATTCCGTTCGCTCTCATCTGGTTAGCCATTTCTTGTTCAAAAGCAATTCTAGCCTGTTTGTTTTGGGTTCTAGCAATAACCAAAACATTGTTGTCCTTAATGGAGTAGGCTGTTTCAGAATGCCAAGAATCTATAACTTTAATACTTGAGCAACTTGATATGATAATTAATAAAGTAAGGGCAAAAGTTAATTTTATTGAATTTTTCATAGAAAGTATTTAAAATAAAGAGAGTTATTAAGGATAGAGGGGTGGTTAATAAGTATTGTTCACAGCTATTCCATATCTAAATGAAACTGTTGAGAATTTTGATTAGTTTTTGGTGGTTTGTAGTCTATTTGTATCCCTTTAGAGGGAGTATTTAATCTTATTTCAAATTCAAATGATAATTAGAGCTCATATCATTCATATATGCTCCGGTTTAATCTGAATTAGTCTAAATTTACAAATAAATTTGGCCCTATTGTAAGAATTTAGCCTTTATTTTTTCAGTTGGAATCATGCAGTCGTTTCGTTTGCCGTACCACTTATATCTGTTTTTAGCTATGTAGTTATAAACCCTATCTCGGATAAAAACTGGGACTATTAAGAATACAGCTAATAAGTTATTTGGGAATTTGAGTTTACTCGCAATTTTTAAGGCAGCTGAGGATTTGAAATATAATTTATGATGGCTGGTATATAAAATTATAGAATCTGTTTTGGAGGTATCTATATTATGTTTTTCTAATATTTTTTTACCAGTTTCACTTTGTAAGGGAGCAAATAAAAACAAATTGTCTTTATCATTTTTTATAACATATTGAACACTGGAATTGCAGAGATTGCAAATTCCATCAAAAAGGATTAATTGTTTATTTTCTGCTAAATCGAGCATATTATTTTGAAGCTTCAACAAGTTCTAACTGATCCAAACTTACATTGGTTGTAAAGATACCATAATTTACTATAGCCTTATTCTTTTCTATGCTGTCAATGCTTCCAACAGCACGACCATCTTCCATGCGTACTCGGTCTCCAACTTTTAAGATTGGCTTAGGAGTAGGAGGTTTGAGAGCCTCTTTTTTCTTGGCTTCTTTTTTCTTTTTTCTAATTACTTCAACCTTTTTCTCTGCCTCCTGTTTTACTTGTTTTTCTTTAGCTTTTTCTACTTTTTTCTGTTTAGCAGTTACTTTTTTACGCTTGGAATTTTCTACTTGAACTACTTTAAAAAGCTCGTCCATAAGTTGGCGCTTTTTACCATTATCAAAATATTTTTCTGATAGATCGTTTAGTTTTTGTCCTAGGTAGATAAGTCGTTGATTACTATCGTATAATTCTTGATAGCTTTCTAATTTTTTCTGAATTTTCGCGTTGATTTCTTCTAGTTTCTCTGCTTCAGTTTGTTTTTTACGTTCATTTACTTTTAGAGACTGCTCTGTTTTTTCAAGCTTTGAACGCTCTTTTTGTAATTTCGCTATTGTTTGGTCAAAACGAACCTTTCCTTTTTCTATTTTCTTTTTGGCTCTATTAATTAATCCAAAAGGAATTCCATTTTTTTGCGCAACTTCAAAGGTAAAAGAACTTCCTGCTTGTCCTAAGGCCAATTTATAAATGGGTTCGAGGGATTTTTCATCGAACATCATATTGGCATTTTGCATGTACGGTAATTCGTTTGCCAAAATTTTTAGATTGGAGTAGTGGGTTGTAATAATTCCAAAAGCTTCTCTATGGTAAAATTCTTCTAAAAATGTTTCAGCTAGCGCGCCGCCCAATTCAGGATCACTACCGGTACCAAATTCATCTATAAGAAACAAGGTGTTTTTATTACATTTCTTTAAGAAGTAATTCATTTGCTTTAACCTATAGCTGTAGGTGCTTAATTGGTTTTCTATAGATTGGTTGTCACCAATATCCGTAATAATTCGGTCGAATAAAAACACTTTACTACGTTCGTGTACAGGGATAAGCAAACCACTTTGCAGCATAAGTTGTAATAAGCCAACTGTTTTTAAGGTGATGCTTTTTCCACCAGCATTAGGGCCTGAAATTACAATTATCCTGTTTTCTTGATTAAGTTCTATAGTTTGAGGATATGTTTTTGCTTTCTTTTTAAGATAACTTAAGTATAACAAAGGATGGTAAGCATCTCTTAGAAATAACTCTTTTTCTTCACTAATTTGTGGTAATACAGCGTTTAAGGATTTGGCATATTTGGCTTTAGCAGAAATAACATCTAATTCTGTTAAAAATTCCTGATACTGCTTTAATAGCTCAGAATATGGACGAATAAAATCGGTTAAACTCTTTAAAATTCTTATTACTTCTTCACTTTCTTCATATTCCAGATTGTTCAGCTCTCGGGTGTGTTGTAAGGTGGTTTCTGGTTCAATGTAAACGATACTTCCTGTTTTGCTGCCTCCCATTATAGAGCCTTTCACTTTACGTCGGTACATGGCTTTTACTGCTAAGACACGTTTGTTATCGACTACAGATTCTCGAATATCATCTAAGTAATCTAGTTGGTGATAATTATTTAAAGCTGTTGTAAAACTTTGATTTATTTTACCCTTCAGCTTGTTTATTTCTTGTCTTAGTTCAGAAAGTAGTGGCGAGGCAGCGTCTTTTACATCGCCAAACCTATCAATAATCGCATCTATTGCAGTAATAAGCACTTTAGTGACTTCAATTTCTGAAGCAAACTCATATAGTTTCGGATAATAGTCCTCGAACTTTTTCAGGAAAGTAATAATCTCATTTGAAGTCAATGAAATTGCTACAATTTTTTTCAAACTATGCGCTTCTAAATAGGTGTTTTCTATTCTTAAAAGCTTTAGTTCGTTTGCTATAGTTTCAAAACCATGATTCGGAATCCTATTGTCGTTATAAAATGAAGCTAAAAATTCATTCGTTAGTGTTAAGGAAGTTAATACGGTCTCTTTAGTTTTAAGAGGTTCAATTTTTAATGCATGTTCATGTCCTAAAGCGGTGATACATTGTTCACTAACTTGCTGTAGCACTGTTGAAAATTCTAAGTCTTGAAGAGTTTTATTATGAATATGTATCATGGCATTTTACTTCGAAAAAACACTGGTTTATTATGAGTTTTAGAAGGGTGTAAATTTAAACATTATGTTTTAAACAAAAGGACAAGCAAACATAATTGATAAAGAAATATTATTAAATTTGAAATAATTAAATAAAAAATATGAACCTAAATAAAATCTGTTATTTACTTTTTATCTGCTTAGCTTTAGTGGGTTGTAAAAATAAATATGATAAATACACAGAGAAACCGGATTATATAATTAATCCACCAAGCGAATTAAAATCTTATTTTGATGCATATGATGCAACTTTAGCCGTTTGGGATGTTTCTTTAAAGGAATTATATATTCCAACGACCTATGGCATTGCGCATGTAATTGTAAGTGGTCCAAGTTCTGGTGAGCCTTTAGTTTTATTGCATGGAATGAATGCTAGTTCAACTATGTGGTATCCAAATATTAAAGCGCTTAGTAAAAAATACCAGGTATTTGCAATCGATTTCATTTTAGAGCCAGGAAAATCAAAGAAAACAAGAGAATTTGAAAGTGTAGAGGAAATTTCTGCATGGTATCAAGAAATTATTTCTAAACTAGAGTTGAAATCCTATCATTTAATTGGTGCTTCACGAGGAGGTTGGCTAGCCGTTAATTTTGCCTTACAGAATCAAGAAAACATAAAAAGCATGGTTTTATTAAGTCCTGCGCAAACCTTTATTTGGATTCGACCAAGTGTGGATTTACTCAAAAATATAATCACTGTGTTTTCATCTAAAGAAAAACAAGTTGAGCAAACATTAGAGTCTATGTCTAGTAATATGGCTGGAATTAATAAAAAATATATCAATCAATACATAATTGGAAAGGATCAAGAGAGTGACAATAAGTTTATATTAGATATGATGCCATTTTCTAAAGTAGATTTTAAATCTCTTAAAATGCCTGTTTTAGTATTAATTGGTGATGATGATGTAATTAATAACGATAAAACCTTGAGAATAGCAAAAGAGAATATTGCACATAGTCAGGCTGAAGCGATAAAAAACGCCGGTCACTTCCTGTCTGTTGATCAGGCAGAAGTAGTTAATACTAAAATCCTAGAGTTTTTAAAAAACTCTAAAAATTAACTGAGTCAACGAAGTTCTAATTACAAATAAACTTGAATGGTTAGAACTACCATGGTTAAGATAGTTAATAATACTACTAATGGAATAACAAATTTCAACCATTTATCATAACCAACTTTCACTATGGCTAATGAAGCTAAAATAAGTCCAGTTGGATTTATGAATGCGAATAATCCCATTCCATATTGATAGCAATTAACGATTATTTCTCTTCCAAAGCCTACTGTATCAGCTAGAGGAGACATAATTGGCATGGTTAATACGGCCATTCCAGATGAACTTGGAATGAAGAATGATAAACCACCATATATAAATAACATTACATTTGCGAATACACCTTTATTCATCCCTTCTGTAAAATTACTTGAGTGAAATAATAATGTGTCGCTTATAAAACCATCTTCCATTAATACAGAAACACCTCTGGCTATTCCGATAATAATAGCAACTCCTAATAAATCTCCAGCTCCTTTTACAAAAGTTTCTACAAAGTTTGCTTCCTGTATTCTTCCAATAAAACCAATAAGTATGGCACCCACAAGAAATACGGTGGTCATTTCTAAAAACCACCATTCTAATTGGGATACTCCATAAATCATAACCACAAAACACATGGCAAACACAAATAAGATAGTACGTAAACGTGTTGTTAATACCACTGTAGCATTTGTTGAACTACCAAATAGTGCCTCAATTTGTTCTTTCTGACTGTAAATAATAGATTTTGAAGGGTCTTTTTTTACTTTGTTTGCATAAATCAAAATGTAGATAATACAAATAAGTGTTCCTAAAACAAACATGATTATTCTTCCTGTTAAACCAGTAGTCCAGTTAATTCCCGCAGCATCAGATGCAATAATTACACTAAAAGGATTTACCGTAGAACACATGGTTCCAATGGAGGATCCAATGTAAATAGCTCCTAAGGGCACGATGGCATCGTATTTTGCTGCTAAAAACATAGGAATTAAAATAGGGTAGAAGGCTATAGTTTCTTCAGCTAGGCCAAAGGTTGTTCCTCCTAAAGCCACTAAAATGGTTACCAAAATAATAAGGACGTATTCATGACCTTTTAAGGCTTTAGCTAACCAAGCAATACCCGCATCAAAAGCTCCGGTAAAATTCATAATTCCTATTAGACCACCAATAATTAATACAAGAAAGATAATATCTGCAGCTTCAATAATTCCTTTTACAGGCGATTTAAAAAACGCTAAAGCACCTTGTGGTCTGGCCTCAACTTCTTGATATGTATTAGGAATGGAAATTGGTTTCCAAATATCTCCACTTGTAAATTTTTCTAAAGGAATTTTTATATGTAAATCTTCTAAGGTTTTCTGATTGGCCTCTAGAGTTATAGTACTTTCCAGATTACTTCTTGTAAAAGTATTTGTTTCTTTATTATATGATAAGGAGTCGTATTTCCCAGCAGGAATAATCCATGTTAAAAGTGCCACAGCTGCAGCAATTAGCAATAAAATAGTTTGTGCTGTTGGAAATTTAATATTTTTCAATTGCTTATTGTTTTTATTTGAATTCAGATAGTATTATTTTCGTTTCCACTTAATAGCGAAGATATAAAATGACTGCAAATATCGATAAAAGTTGGTTAGCTTTTTTAAATAAAGAATTTAATGCTGCATATTTTAAGAGCTTAGAAAGCTTTTTAGCTAAGGAATATAGTACTCAGTTTTGTTTTCCTCCACAAGAAGAAATATTTAATGCGTTTAATTACTGTCATTTATCTCAACTGAAGGTCGTTATTATTGGGCAAGATCCTTATCACGGAGAAGGGCAGGCTAATGGGTTGTGTTTTTCGGTTCATGATGGAATAGCGCATCCACCTTCACTAAGAAATATTTTTAAAGAATTGGAACAGGATTTAGGAACTTCATATCCTGAAAGTGGCGATTTATCTAAATGGGCAAAACAAGGAGTGTTTTTATTAAACGCAACTTTAACGGTAAGAAAGGGTGAAGCGGGGAGTCATCAAAATCAAGGATGGGAACAATTTACAGATGCTGTTATTCGGGTTATTAGTGAAGAAAAGGAATCTGTTGTTTTTTTACTTTGGGGAGGTTTTGCTAGGAAAAAAGCTAAATTAATCGATAAAAAGAAGCATATTATTTTAGAGTCTGGTCATCCATCACCTCTTAGTGCTAATCGAGGTTATTGGTTTGGAAACAAGCATTTTAGTAAAACTAACTCCCTGTTGGAGCAAGTTGGGTTGGAGCCGATTGTTTGGTAGTTTGTGCTTGAATAACTCTAGCCGATTTTTCTTCCATTTTATCAATTCGTTTTGTTTTTTTATTGCAACTAAAAAATAGTAATAAAAAATTTATTGCAACCAAGGATAGTAAAATAATAATAATAGTAGAAAGCATAAGCATTTTTTTTAATATGACTCGCGTCAAATCTAAGGTTTTTGTGTTTAATAATTAAATTTTTCTTAACATTTTATTAATAATTAAAGTTTTTAACATTCTGACTTTTAGTTTGTCTTGTATAATTTTAAGAAATATTTATGTTAAAAACAAATATTAAACTTCTGCCACCAAGTCTTTATACTTCATCGCTTTTGAAATAATATTAGTGCTTATTAATTGATTTTGCACATTCGATACTGTTTCCTCATCTAAGAGGCTTTGAGACCATTCTGTTAATGACAACCACTCTTGTACATCCTCAATTTTTTGGTCATACCTTTCTGCAATTACTTTATCGATATCTGGAATAGTTTTAAATCCAAGTGTCATTTTATTTATGATATCAAGAATCACCTTAATCTCATCTTTATATAATTCTAAAGCGTTGTTACTAGCTGCAATTACAAAACATGGCCAAGGAGTTGGACAATTTCCAATGCGTCTAAAAATTCCTTGGTCGACTAAAGGTTTCGTCATGAATTTTTCCCACATAAAATAATCGGCTTTTCCTTGTGTTAAGCCTTCAACGGCTCCATCAAGGTCCTTAATTACTTCAAAATTCAAATCAGAGTCCAAGTCCCAATTATTGTTTTTTGCTTGGATATACGCCATTAAATGCGAACCCGACCCATAACGACTTATGGCTGCCTTTGTACCTTTTAGTTGTTCAATATTATGGTATTTGGAATTTTCTGCTACATGAATTCCCCAAATTAAAGGTGTTTGTACAAAAGTTTGAATGATTTTGCTAGGGTTGCCGTCAACAATGTCTTTAATAATACCTTCGGTTAGGATAACAGACAAGTCTATATCTCCTTTTCTTAAAGATTTAGCCATGGCTCCAGTTCCGCTAGGGTAGTCTTTCCATCTTAAATTAATCCCTGCTTTTTTAAAGAGACCTTGTTTTAATGCTAAATACCAAGCTAAATTAAAATGCTCGGGAACACCTCCAATATGAATTGTTTTCATCTAAATAGTTTGATTTATATTCCTAAATTAGGATTTAAAAATTATTACACCAGTTTGTTTAAGGTGTAGATTATTAGTTTTTCAACTACTGCTTTTGGGTCTTTGCTAAATTGTCCAGTAGCTCTGTTGGCAATAATAGCATTTAAGGAAAGTGCGTTATGTCCTAGTAATTTTGATAGGCCGTAAATTGCTGAAGTTTCCATTTCTAGGTTGGTTATTTTTAAACCCTCGTAATTAAAACTATCCATTTTTTTGTTGAGAGTAGGGTCTTGGAGAGCTAATCTTAAAACGCGTCCTTGAGCCCCATAAAAACCACCAGCCGTTGCTGTAAAACCTTTATGTATTTGGTTGCTGTCAAATTTTTCTTCTAGGGATTTACTGTTGCTAATAACAATAGGTCTTGCTTTATTAACGCTCCAATTGGTGTGCAGTATAAAAGCATTTTCTATATCCGGATGAACAATCTCTTCTATGTTGTAAAAGTGAAGCATCCCATTTATGTCTAAAGCATGTGTACTCATTAAAAAAGCGTCAACCGGAATTTCTTTTTGTAGCGAGCCTGAGGTTCCAACTCTAACGAAGTTCAGAATAGCATGGGCATCTTTTGGTTTTCTTGTTTCAAAATCGATATTCGCTAAGGCGTCTAATTCGTTTAGTACAATATCTATATTGTCTGGTCCAATACCTGTAGAAATAACAGTTAAACGTTTCCCTTTATAATAACCAGTTTGGGTTTTAAATTCACGTTTTTGAGTTGAAAACTCGATACGATCAAAATGCTGGGTAATTTTCTCGACGCGATCTTGATCTCCAACTAGAATGATATCGTGTGCTATGTTTTCTGGTTTTAAATTTAGGTGGTACACGCTACCATCTGCATTTAAAATTAGTTCTGAATCTTTAATTGACATTTAATGATGTTTTTATTAATTTATTTGATTCGCTACAAAATGAAAAATCTAAACGATTAACTCCTCCATATACTAGGTTGTTATTTATTTCCCTAGAAAAATTGTAGCTTCCTATCAAGGCATCGTAGCCTTTTCTATTCAATGTAATTTCATTGTCTTCTTCTGTATAGAAGATTCTGAGTAAATGAATAAGTCTTTGTATTTGTATGTCGGAATAGCCATAGTATCCTTGATAATTCATTATATATCCCATGAGCTGATTTTTAGACCTAATGTTTTTTTCTTTTATTAAGGTTAAAATGTTTTCTTCCAAAACCCCTAATCCTGTTTTTAAATTAGGAAATCGTTCTAAATGGGCTTTTAAACAGTTACTCAAATATTTAAACGATGATTTTTGAGTAATATAAGGTTTAAATAAATTGTGATCTTTACCACAATAAATACGCCACAAGGAAATGGCTAATTCTTTATCGTCTTCCGTTAGTTTTACTTTGTTTTTATAATGATCCAAAAGTTGGTTTTCCGTTAATTCAGGTAAAGCTTTTAAATTTGCTTCACCTTTAATTCGGCCACTACATACTAAATAGAGTGGGAGGTTTGCTTTTTTTTTATTTAACAAACTAATAACAGCCAAGAGATTTATGTGACAAAACAAATCGTATTCAAACCAAAGTACTATTTCTTGGTAGGAATCTAGATTGTTGAGGATATGTAATTCTTCTTTATAGCTAGACTCATTGACTTCGATTTGATAAAATTTATTTAAGAACTCTTTTCGCTTAATTAAAAACTCATCGGTATCAATTTCACTTGTTGTAGGTCCTTCGCAAAGCATTTCCTGCCATGTAAGAATGTTACCAGCTACATCGAGTTCTTTTAGGTAATTTGTTAAAACTCCTCCATTTGTAATATGTAACGTTTTGAGATTCATTATCCCCCGACACGCTTCACTTGAAAACCTTTATCCTTTAGAATTTCCATTATTTTATCTCTAAAGTCTCCTTGAATAATAATTTTTTCATCTTTAAAACTTCCTCCAACACTTAAAGTGGTTTTAATTTCTTTAGCTAAGGCCTTAAAATCTTCTACAGCTCCGGTATACCCATCAATAATGGTAATGGGTTTGCCTTTGCGTTTTTCGTATTTACAAAGTAATGGTTCGTCTTGAATCCACAAATCAGAGACTTTGTCATGATTATCTTCTGAAGCAGGATCTGGTGTATGGTCTGGGAAGAGGTTTTTTAATTGATCTTTTAAATCCATTGGGTTTATTTGTAATTATGAGAATTAGTCTCTAAGAAGTTTATAAAAACAACTTAGAGACTGATTTTAAAACCTTATTTTTTTATAAGACCTAATTCTATTAGCCTTTCATTTAAGAATTCTCCCGCAGTAATATCTTCGAATTGTTTTGGGTTATTCTCATCGATACAACCTTCTAAAACATTTAATTTCATATCGCTAACAGGATGCATGAAAAATGGAATAGAGTAGCGAGAGGTTCCCCAAAGTTCTCTAGGTGGATTTATCACTCGATGAATGGTTGATTTCAATTTGTTATTTGTGTGTCTAGATAACATGTCGCCCACATTAATCATTAATTCGTCTGGTTCAGCAATAGCATCTAACCATTCTCCTTTATGATTTTGAACCTGTAAACCTCTACCTTGAGCTCCCATTAACAAAGTAATTAGGTTAATGTCTCCATGAGCAGCGGCACGAACTGCATTTTTAGGTTCATTTATAATAGGAGGGTAGTGTATTGGTCTTAAAATACTATTTCCGTTATGAATGTAGTTATCAAAATAAGTTTCTTCTAAGCCTAAATGTAAAGCTAAAGCGCGTAATACGTATTTAGCTGTTTTTTCTAACATTTTATAGGTTTCTTTTCCAACCTTATTGAATTCTGGAAGTTCTTCAACCTCTACGTTTCTCGGGTATTCAGCTTCAAGTTTTGGGTTGTTTTCCACATACTGTCCAAAATGCCAGAATTCCTTTAAATCTCCTTCTTTTTTTCCTTTAGCACTTTCTTTACCAAATGAAATATAACCTCGTTGACCACCAATACCTTCAATTTCATATTTACGTTTGGTTTCAACCGGTAGAGAAAAGAATTTCTTTACTTCACTATAAAGATTATCTACTAAGGTGTCGTCTAAAAAATGACCTTTTAGGGCAACAAACCCTATTTCTTCGTACGCTTTTCCTATTTCATCTACAAACTTTTGTTTCCTTACAGGATCGCCGGAGGTAAAATCGTTTAAATTTACGCTTGGTATATTATTCATAAGTGATTATTTTATTTTGAGTGTCTTACAAATGTACGAAAACATTATAAAGTTTTACATACTAAATATTTTAAGATTAATAATTGGAATGCACAATTAGTAGTATATTTGACAAACATTTTTTTAATGAGTACTATGCTGTCTAAACATACAGAAATTCAATACAACAAGACAAATCTAGATTCTAATAAATTACTAGAATTATATAGAAATATGTTGAAGCCTCGATTGATAGAAGAGAAAATGCTAATTCTATTACGTCAGGGGAAAGTATCAAAATGGTTTTCAGGAATTGGCCAAGAGGCAATTTCCGTTGGAGTAACCATGTCTTTACATAAAGACGAATATATTTTACCAATGCACCGAAATTTAGGTGTTTTTACTACTAGGGAAATTCCGTTATATCGTTTATTTAGTCAATGGCAAGGAAAAGCCAACGGATTTACGAAAGGCCGTGACCGATCGTTTCACTTTGGAACTCAGGAGTTCAAGATTGTTGGAATGATTTCGCATTTAGGTCCTCAATTAGGTGTTGCTGATGGGATTGCGCTTGCTAGTAAATTGCAAAATAAAAACCAAGTAACCGCTGTATTTACAGGTGAAGGAGGAACTAGTGAAGGAGATTTTCATGAAGCTTTAAACGTTGCCTCGGTTTGGCAATTGCCAGTTATCTTCTGTGTTGAAAATAACGGATATGGACTGTCTACACCAACTAATGAACAATATCATTGTAAAGATATAGCCGATCGTGCTATAGGTTATGGGATGGAGTCTCATATTATAGATGGAAATAATATTATTGAAGTTTATACGAAGGTTAGAGATTTAGCGGAAAGCCTAAGAGAAAACCCTCGTCCAGTGTTGTTAGAGTTTAAAACCTTTAGAATGCGTGGGCATGAAGAAGCTAGTGGAACCAAATATGTGCCACAAGAATTAATGGATGAGTGGGCTAAAAAAGACCCTCTTGAAAATTTCCAAACTTATTTGAAGGAAGAAGGAATTTTAAGTGAAACTCAAGAAGCTACCTTTAGAGAAGAAATTTTACGTGAAATTAATGAGCATCTTCAATTGGCTTTTGATGAAAAAGTTATCTCGCCAAATGAAAGTGATGAGTTAAATGATGTGTATAAACCGTTTAACTACAAGGAGGTTGCTAAAAACAATGAAACTAAAGAGATTCGATTGATTGATGCGATTTCTGAAGGTCTAAAACAGTCTATGGAGAGACATGATAACCTAGTTATTATGGGTCAAGATGTGGCTGAATACGGTGGTGTTTTTAAGATAACTGAAGGTTTTGTCGAGCAATTTGGAAAAGACCGCGTTAGAAATACACCTATCTGTGAATCTGCTATTGTAGAAGCGGGTATGGGCTTATCTATTGCAGGAATGAAGAGTGTGGTTGAAATGCAATTTGCTGACTTTGTGACTTCAGGCTTTAATCCTGTAGTTAATTATTTAGCAAAATCGCATTATAGATGGAATCAAGAGGCCGATGTGGTAGTTAGAATGCCATGTGGAGCGGGAGTTGCAGCTGGACCTTTCCACTCGCAAACTAACGAAGCTTGGTTTACAAAAACCCCTGGTTTAAAAGTGGTTTATCCTGCCTTTCCAATGGATGCTAAAGGCTTATTGGCTACTGCGATAAACGATCCGAACCCTGTGTTGTTTTTTGAACATAAAGCCTTGTATAGAAGCATTAGACAGGAAGTTCCAACAGATTACTTTACTTTACCTTTCGGAAAAGCATCACTGTTAAAAGAAGGGAATGATGTTACTATTATTTCTTATGGTGCTGGAGTTCATTGGGCTTTAGAAACCCTTGAGAAAAACCCTGAAATTCAAGCTGATTTAATTGACTTAAGAACTTTGCAGCCTTTAGATACAGAAGCTATTTATGCTTCCGTAAAGAAAACAGGTCGCGCCATTATTTTACAAGAAGACTCTTTATTTGGAGGAATTGCTTCCGATATTTCTTCTATGATTATGGAGAACTGTTTTGAATACCTAGATGCACCGGTAAAACGTGTTGCTAGTTTGGAAACACCTATTCCATTTATCAATCAATTGGAAGAGCAATATTTAGCTAAAGGGAAGTTTGAAGCGGCTTTAAAAGATTTGTTAGCTTATTAAGCAATTACCTATAGAATATAAAAAGAGAGCCAATTGGCTCTCTTTTTATTTACATAATCTTCAATGATTACTTTAAAGAATTGGCGAAAGCTTGAACTTCGTCCAGCACGCGTAATAAGTTTCCACTCCAAATCATTTCAATTTGTTTTTCTGTGTAGCCACGTTTTACCAATTCAAGGGTTATATTAAAAGTTTCTGAAGCATCATTCCAACCCTCGATTCCACCGCCACCATCAAAATCACTACTAATGCCCACGTGTTCGATGCCAATTTTATTCACTAGGTAATCGATATGGTCCACGAAGTCTGAAACATTTACGTTAGGCGGGAAGCCTTCTATTTTATCTGCTTTGGCATTTGCTATATCCATAACTTTTTTATAATATCCAAAGAAGTCTTCTTTCTCTTGTGGTTCTAAGGCCATGACTTCATCGAAGGAGTTATACCATTTAAGTCCTAATGAATCTGCCACTTTTTTACGAATTAAGTTAATTTCAGCATTTCTTGCTTCCATTTTCTTCGCATTCACAAACTCATCTAAAGCAACTACTTGAATTACACCGCCATTTTCCTTTAATAATTCTAACTGTTCGTCGTCTAGATTCCTGCTTACATCACTTAAGGCTCTAGCCGCTGAATGAGATGCAATTATTGGCACCCTACTTAATCTTACCATTTGCTTCATGGCTTCTTTGGAAGGGTGTGAAATGTCTACCATAATTCCTAATCTGTTCATTTCTGCAATGGCTAGTTTTCCCATATCGCTTAAGCCATTGTGTAACCAAATATCGTCTTCTTCACCCGTATGACTATCGCTTAACTGGCTATGGCCGTTGTGAGCCAAAGACATATATCGTGCGCCAAGTTGATGAAATTTCTCAATGTTTTTGAGGTCTAGACCTACAGGATAGCCATTTTCAACTCCAATCATAGCTACTTTTTTTCCTGAGGCTACAATTCTTCTAACATCATTAGAAGTTAAAGCTAGCTCTATTTGGTCTGGAGCATATTTTGTTACTAGGTTATGGATGGCTTCAAAATGATCCATAGCGCTTTTATGTGCGGTTTCATACCCTTGAGTTGATAATGAGTCTTGCGCTGTATAAACAATAAACCAAGCTACGTTTAGTCCTCCAGCTTCCATTTTTGGCAGGGTAACTTGGGAGTTTAGATCTTGTGTATAATTAAGGGAATCAGTAAAGTTTTTCAGATTGAAATCGATATGTGTATCTAGGGTAATTACTCGTTCATGGATAGCTTTAGCCTGTTCTACTAGGGTAAGAGAATCCTTTGTCATATTTGATTCAGGCGTTTGTTTGGCTTCATTTTTGCAAGACATAAGAGCAAGAATGAAAATTAGAATTAAAAAATTTGGTTTCATGTTTTTGGTTTGTTTTTGTGATGTGAAGTTACAAAAAAGATATGGAGGATTTAATTCGCTAAAAATTGTATATTTAATCAAGCTATTTTAATAATGATTTTAAAGATATTCGTTTACACAATAATGTTTGTTTGGAGTTCTAGTTGTACAACCGTTGAAAAGGATCCGTATACTTGGAAGCCTTTAAAGGTTACGGCATCTGCATACAACTCGGTTGCTTCTCAAACAAATGGGAACCCTCAAATTACTGCTTTTGGGGACAGCCTAAAACCAGGTTTGAAATATATAGCCGTTTCTAGGGATTTACAAGCTTTAGGACTGACTTACAATACGCCTGTTAAAATTGAAGGGCTTGAAGGGATTTACTTAGTAAAGGATAAAATGCATTCGCGATGGACGAATAAAATAGATATTTACATGGGGACCGATGTGAAAGCAGCAAGGCATTGGGGAAGAAAAAAGGTACATATTCAGTATGGAGTTCTAGAGGAGGAAGCTGTTACAGAAACAGATTAGTATTGTTTAGGGACTAAAGTTTATATTGTTTGATCCCTATCCAAAGTTCTTCGTTTAATTTGTAAAAACTCTCATGAAGTTTATTTACAGAAAAATATTCCGTCCTCTCATCCGTGTCTCGTAAAAATTTAATGACTGCTTTCATTTTAATGGGTATTTATAAAGGTTTGTTTCGGATGGTTTTACATATGTTCGGCAAGTTCACCTATGTCTTTTGGTGTTTTTCCAGGCATTTGCAATTCTTTCACAATTAACAAATGCTCGTTGGTTGTTTTTAAATGCTTTCATGATTTTTGGTTTTTAATTAATAATGCCATTAAAAGCATCTTCTTTTTGCATTCCAAGCATAACTTTTGCTTTTGCTAGGTATGTGTTTTCCAATGTTGCTGTTTAAAGTTCTCATAATGATTGATTTAAATAATGATTGATACTAAAAAGACGATTATTGAAATTTATTGTTACAAACTTGGGTATCTGAAACCTGATATTTAACACTATTTAACAGGTGTAGAGCGGTTTATATAAGAAGAAGGAGGCGTTTAATTAAGTACATTTGAATAATTAATTAAAGTTTTGATAAAAAATTGGATATTACTTTATAAGGTACGATTTTTGAGTAGTTATATTTTTTAATTTAGAAACGTTTTTCTAGAAATACCTGAGCTTAACTATGAAATACATTTGTTTCATCTTCCTATATTTTATTTCTGTAACGGCTTTTTCTCAAATAGACGCTAGTATGGAATCTACTAGTATTCCAGCAGTTAAAAGTGATGAAGGCGTTAAAGGAGAAGGTCTTTTTGAATCAAAACCTATTGAGAATAAAGGCTTAAGTACCGCTAATTCCGATAGAATTAACGGATTATCGGTACCCAAGCAAAATGAGTTAGCTAATCCAAACGAGAAAGGTTTTTCCATGATTGGTGGTGAAACTTTTGGTAATCCAGCCGAACTTTACACTAAGCAAATTAAAAAACACTCCAGGTTTACCGAAGTAGAGTCTCTTTCTAGAGATAACGGAAGTAGAACCAATCAATATTTAGGAGATTTTAAAACTGGATTTTCTAGGGTAAATATTGTTTATAGAGACCATCAATATCCAGATGGAGATCGTGTTCGTATTTTTGTAAATGACGAAGTGGTTATGCCAAACGTTTTATTACATTCTTCGTTTAGTGGCTTTAATTTAGATTTAGTTGATGGATTTAATAAAATAGACTTTCAAGCACTAAATCAAGGAGAGTCTGGGCCAAATACGGCTGAGCTTAGAGTTTTAGATGACGATGGTAATATAATTGCTTCTGGAGTTTGGAATTTGGCAACCGGAGTAAAGGCTACGCTTATTGTTATTAAAGAATAGTTGCTATTGCTTCAATTTCTCCAGGTTGCATTTCATTTAGTTTAAACCCTCCAATTCTTACTCGGACTAGGCGCAAAGTTGGAAACCCCACGGCAGATGTCATTTTTCTAACTTGTCTAAATTTCCCTTCTGTTAAAGTAATGGAAAGCCAACTTGTTGGTCCGTGTTTTTCATCTCTAACAAAACGTTCAGGAACCATTGGAATATTTTCTAAGCAAGAAACTTTAAAAGCTTTGGATAAATAAGGAGTTCCATTCACTGAAATTTCAACCCCTTCTTTGAGCTTTTTAATAGCTTCTGGAGTAATCAGGCCGTCAACCATGACGTAATATTCCTTTTCAACCTGAGAACTTCTTATGTGTTCGCTCATTTTTCCGTCGGTAGTCAATAAAATTAATCCTTCCGATTTTTCATCCAATCTACCAATAGCCATTACATTCTCTGGAAATTCATATAAGCCTCCTAAAAGTTTTTTGTTTCGTCTTTTGCTTTGATTATTAACAAATTGGCTTAAATAACCATAGGGTTTGTAGAGCTTAAAATGTTGATGTTTTTGATGATTGCCCATAATATAATAAAATAAGAAACTGTATTAAAATGGATATGTAGCGTACTTCCAAATCTTATTAACTGCAAATGTTGAAAATTCTTAGCAATATTATTCTGTTCTAAGGGGTAAATACTCTAAAAAGACCTTATTTTTGCACATTACAAATTTTTATGAGCAAGACAGTAACATCTTTAGAATTAGAAGACAGACGTGTAGGAAAAGATCTTTATAGCTACCAAAAAGGTGCTATTGATAAGGTTTTCAAATGCTTTGAAGAGGCTCCGAAAGACTATCATTTACTATATCAATTACCAACAGGAGGAGGGAAGACCGTTATTTTTTCTGAAATTGTTAGGCAGTATTTAAAACACCACAAAAAGAAAGTTTTGGTTATGACTCATCGAATTGAGTTATGCCGACAAACTTCTAACATGTTGGAAGAGTTTGGAGTGGTTAACAAGGTGGTTAGCAGTAAGGCTAATTTGGACGATCAAGCGCAATACAGTTGTTTTGTGGCTATGGTGGAAACCTTAAACAATCGTTTACAGGAAGACAAATTAGATATATCAGATATTGGTTTAGTGATTATTGATGAGGCCCATTACAACTCTTTTACTAAGTTGTTTAAGTATTTTGAGAAATCGTTTATCCTTGGAGTTACAGCAACCCCTTTAAGTTCAAACATAAAACTTCCAATGAAGGATAATTATGATGAGCTTATTGTAGGTGAAACAATTGAGTCCTTAATTAAAAACAAATTTTTATCGCAAGCAGAAATCTATTCCTATAATGTAGGATTAACTTCTTTGGTTGTTGGTGCTAACGGAGATTATACTGTAAAATCTTCTGAAGATTTATACACCAATAACGATATGCTTACTAAGTTGATGCAAGCATACGAAGAGCGTTCGAAAGGGAAGAAGACCCTAATTTTTAATAATGGTATTAACACCTCGTTACACGTATACGATACCTTCCGTGCAGCAGGTTATCCGGTAGCACATTTAGATAATACCAATACCAAGAAGGAAAGACGTAAAATTTTAAAATGGTTTAGAGATACACCAGATGCTATTTTAACTTCTGTAAGTATTTTAACAACAGGTTTTGATGAACCAACTGTTGAAACCATTATTCTGAACCGAGCAACCAAATCGTTAACTCTTTATTATCAGATGATTGGTCGTGGGTCACGTATTTTAAAAGATAAAACAAGTTTTAACGTTATTGATTTAGGGAACAATTTACACCGATTTGGTCCTTGGGGAGCAGATTTAGATTGGCAACGAATATTTAAATCGCCTAACTATTATTTAGATAATATTTTAAGTGATGAAGAATTAGAAGATAATTTTAGATACGAAATGCCAGATGAGCTACGTGCTGAGTTTGGAAATTCGGATTCTGTTTATTTTAATATTAAAGAAACCTATATAAGTGCCGTGAGAAATGGAGAATCCTCGAAGGTTGTTTTAGAGCGTTCCATTGAACATCATGCTAAAATTTGTATAGAAAATAGTGAGGATTTATATGATGCCTTAGACCTTGCTAAAAAGTTAGGAGACGACATAGACTACAGAATTCATCGTTATACAAAATGTATTAGTAAAAGTACTTATAATTTTGTTGAATGGTTGAAAGACGATTATAGAAAAAAACTTAGAGCGTATTTAAGATCTAATTTTGATGAAGTATTTGAGGAAGTTCATGGTAGACCAGCTGAAAGTTAAACCATTCTTTTAAGTTGTAATCCAAAGCAAAATAAGCTTGTTTACTAGGAGAAGTTATCTCAAATTAAAAAGACGTTGTCAATAGTGACAACGTCTTTTTTTTATGGACTAATTATAACATCATGTTGAGGATGTATTATTCGTTCGTTGACATTAGGGCAAAAAACTTGTTGATGTTTGGTAGAATAATAATTCTAGTACGTCTGTTTTTAGCACGGTTATCTTTAGAATCGTTATCTACTAAAGGCTGATAGAAGCTTCTTCCGGCTGCAATCAATTTTTCAGGTGCCACATTGAAATCGTTTTGTAATTTTTTAACTACAGAGGTAGCACGTAATACACTTAAATCCCAGTTATCCTTTACTGAAGCAGTTGGAAGCATTAATTTGTTGTCGGTATGACCTTCAACCATCACGTCTAAACTTTCTTCAGAATTAATAACATCGGCAATTTTTTGTAAAATATTGTTTGCTTTATTACTTACACGGTAGCTTCCAGAGTTGAATAACATTTTATCGGAAATTGAAATCATTACCACTGTTTCATTAATATCAATGGCAATATCTTCATCTTCATTCATGTTAGATGTATCCATCGATTTACGTAAATTGTAACCAACGGCTAAGTTCATAGAATCCTTAAGGGTTTTGGCTTGAGCCAAATCCTCTTGATTTACATGTTGTAAAGTGGCGTTCATTTGTTTTCTAACATCGTTAGAGATTACGATATCGTCTCCAACAACCACTATTTTCGCATCGTTTTCTTCCGTTAGGGAGTTTATTTTATTGTTGTACGTATTGATTCTGGCTTGAATTTCATCGAATTTAGCTTCTAAATCCTCTTTTTCTACTTGGGTTTTCTGAAGTTGGCTTCTAATTTCACCATTTTCTTGTTCAAGTGCTACATATTTCTTTTTTGAAACACATGCAGACATTAAAATTACTGTAAGTAGTAAGATTGATAATTTTCTCATAATCTCTGTTTATTGTTTTGGGTTATATTATATATGTACGAAGCTAGGAGCGTGGTAGATGTTTTACAAGTTGATTTTATACTTTTTTTAACAGTATTTCTCTGCTAAAATTTTCTATAATCTTGTTGTTTGTGTAGATTAAATACTTGGTCTATAAACTTTTAAACAGAGATGTTTTTATTTTATTCCGAAAATAAAAAACCATCTATTTATAAGCTCTTACCACCAAAGGACAAAGCATTTTGATAGTTCGCCATTGTTTTGTTTGATCCAAACTAGAGGAGAGGTTTTGTCTTCTAATATGGGGTTTAGCGCTTCCATAAAGGTCTCGTAAAGGAGCCAATCTACTTGAGGGTGAGGCTCTAATAACCAGTTTTCTTTTCTAGGAATATAGAATTTACTGGTTTTGAATTGTGGTAAAAGTTCTTTCTTGATGGAATGTCCGACTACGCAAGCAGGATTCAGGAGGGTGAACGCAGGCTTGGGTTTATTATATGGGACAAATAATTGTGCTTTAAAAATAACTTGTTGTTGTATTTCGGCTGCATTTAAATTAAACTTCTCTAGGTATTTGGAAGTTTCAGGATGATAGAGAAGTGGTAACTGTTTGTTTTTTAGCTTGTCTAGCTTTTGTATGAGACTATCTTGTTTATTTGGACCAATCCAGCGAAGTAATTCTGTGGTTTCTACAGAGTCATCAAAGACATAGAATTTGTAGATAATTTCTAGATGTACCGGTTTATTCGCTATTAAAACTAAGGCATCCATTTCGCCTAAAGTGTGTTTTTCTTGTTGGATTTGCAGGTTTGTTCCTAAGATGGAAACCTGAGGTTCCTGCATTAAATGGTAAAATAGAAACTGTTCTACACGTTTACCCAAACGGATGTTTTTGGGTAGTTCTTGGTTGAATTTGATGCCTGTTGGTTTTGATAAAACCGATTGTTGAAGATTATAAACTGAGTTTTCCATCCAGAGATTTGGTGTATTTATAGCTCCATGGAATTGTTCGTTTATTATGTTATGCATGAGAAGGCTTATTAGTTGATATCGGTATGAGTAATCAAAGATATAAAACCAATCATAAAGCTATCTAGGGTAAGAGTTAAATATCCTATTTTACATAATATAAATTATAGAACAATTGAGTCTTTATCGAGAGGTCGGTTTTTTATGTTAGTTTGGTTGGTTTCTACTTGAGTGTGATTTGGCCTTATCAACTTATTCATTTTTCAGGTATTATTGTACGGCTTATAATTTACGTATTCTGAATTAAGATGCGTGAATTTTTAAATACGCGATTTATGAGACAGTTCATTTATTGCTTCCAGAGAGAAACTTAATATCCAAATTTTAGGAATTTAACGTGGTTGCTATTTTAGTATGGCATATTCCAGATTTATATGCGTCTCATATTTTGCATATTCTGTAGTTTGTCCATTAAAAATTAAATATGCGATTTATGAGGCTTTGCCATTTCATGGTAATTATATTGGCGATTCGTATATATAAAGTTACTTTGTTGATGCCTTGTGTATGCCATGACTTTAAGTTATGGTATATACGGCTTTTACATAAGGTTAGCATGGCTTTACTACGGAGTATCTACGAGGGAACCCTTGATAAGCTGATTGTTTATAAGGGTTTAAAGCAGGTTGATGCACTGCATAATCCGCGTATTTTTATAGCTGTACCAATTAGAGCCTTCTTGTTTTAGGTACTGGAATCCGAACCAAACCACTAGAGAAACATGTGTAGAAACTTGTCTTTTTACAGGCGTTTTCAGTTGGATTTGAAGATTTGTATGTTCTATTTTACATAATAATGGCTCTGTATTTTGGCTGATACCTAAGGCATTTTGCTTAGCAGCCACTGGTTTGTAGGCCTTATGATCTGGACGGCATTTATAATTAGACACCATAGAAAGTGCTGCTGTTAGCTGAAAATGTGTGGCTGTTTTTGGTTTTTTCAGAAGATGGATTTCAGAGCTTTTTGGGATGGTTATGGTAATAAAACGTCTGTTTTTATGGCTTGTAACCCCTGGTATTGGTGTGTATATTTGTTCCAATTTACGTTGATTGTGGAGTTGGAAGCCAATTAGGGCTTGGGGGTAGTTTGTTAGTATGGCGTCTCTTTTTCCGTGAGTTCCACTCCCCTCTTTGATGATTTTATAGCATACGCCAGTTAAGCGGCTTGCCATAGTAGTATCTTGAAAGTCTTTTGCTGTTTTTAAAATGCCTGTTCTAATGGCTTTTGACCATTTAGATGCCATACCAAACTCCTGGTTGTTTGCTTTTATATGCGCATAAGCAGGATCTGTTAGGATGCGTTTTTTAGAAGGTCCAGAAGCCACACGGGATAGATACTTTCCATTAAGTGGATAATATGTGATTCCATTTAAAGTACCATGAATTTTTATGATTCCTTTTTGCTTAGGCATTTGATTTTTAAGTGTTTGATTAAGACTAAGATAATAAAAAAATTGTGATGTAAAAAATACGTGAATTAAGATATTTTTGGATGCACCTGTTGTCTAGCTATTCGAAGATAAGGGTGGTCCTCCCCTATTGTTTTCAAGCTAATTTTTGTTCCGGTTTGTGAGATTTTGATTTCTAAATACTAGAAAATATAGATGGTAAATAAAAAAGCTTAAATATTCATTTAAGCTTGGAATGGTACAGTAAAAACTTAATGGGGAAAAGAGTTGTTTTTTTCTCAGTTGTTTGATAGCGGTTCGGGCTTTATTTTACTGAAACTATGGTTGTTATATAGATGTAGTAATTAATACAATGTAATAATGCTAAAACCAAAATATCTTTATTTCTGAAACTTTCTAATATATCAGTTGTTCTAATTGAGTACTTATAGTTAAGATTATCTAGTTTGTATCCATTTCGGCAACTAACAACTCTTTCTTTTCGGAGTCAGTCAGTATAAATTTGTTGCTTGAAAATCCTTTTGTGCGAAGTGAATAGCTCTTTTCTGAATCCTAAAAAAAGGTTTTTATCAGAATTCCACTCCAACCTAGTTTAAACTCTAATATAGTTTTTTCACCATCCTTTAATTCAATTTTAGAATTCCAAATTCCTTTTGGTTTCATATGAAACGTATCGCCGTTGGCTAGCTTAATTTCAGCATTAGAAGCATACCATTTTTTATAGATTAATTCTCGAATTTTTTCATTGTCAGAATTCAGATAAAAGGTAAGTGAGTATGTTGAATTTATATTCCAAAGAAGGATTGGAAACACTATTTACATTTCGCCTTCCATAGCGGCAATCAATTCATCGGTGATTTCTAGGTTGTGATATACTTTTTGCACATCATCATCATCTTCAAACTGCTCTTCTAGATCCAATATCTTCTTTGCATCGTC
>NZ_DATGNR010000043.1:0-2958 GCF_035306605.1 Xanthomarina sp.
TATGTATCAGAAATACAAAAGCGCAGAGTTAGTAAAACCAAGTGGATTAGATCTTAAAGATCGTTTAGTTGGTGTACAAAGAGTTACAAAAGTAACTAAAGGAGGTAGAGCATTTGGTTTTTCAGCAATTGTAGTAGTTGGAGATGAAGCAGGTGTTGTAGGACAAGGTTTAGGAAAATCTAAAGACGTTGCTAGTGCAATAGCAAAAGCCGTTGAAGATGCTAAGAAAAACTTAGTTCGCATTCCTTTAGCTAAAAGAACCATACCACACGAACAAAAAGGAAAATACGGAGGAGCAAGAGTAAATATCATTCCTGCAGCTCCAGGTACTGGAGTTATTGCTGGTGGTGCTGTTAGAATCGTATTGGAAGCTGTTGGTATACATGATGTATTATCCAAATCACAAGGTTCATCGAACCCTCATAACGTAGTAAAAGCAACTTTTGATGCTTTATTACAGTTAAGAAGTGCACATACTGTGGCACGTGAAAGAGGTATAACATTAGAGAAAGTTTTTAAAGGTTAATACACGAAAACGATGGCAAAAATAAAAGTAAAAAAAGTTAGAAGCGCAATCAACCGTACTTTAAGACAAAAGCGTACATTAGAAGCTTTAGGTCTTAAAAAGATTGGGCAAGTCGTAGAGCACGATGCCACACCAAATATTCTTGGTATGGTTGCTAAAGTTTCACATTTAGTTTCTGTAGAAGAAACAGAATAATATAACACTGAAAAATGGATTTAAGTAATTTAAAACCTGCAGAAGGTTCAGTTAAAAATCAAGGTAAACGTGTAGGACGTGGACAAGGTTCTGGAAAAGGGGGCACTGCAACAAGAGGTCACAAAGGAGCGAAATCTCGTTCTGGATATTCTAAGAAAGTTGGATTTGAAGGAGGGCAAATGCCTCTTCAAAGACGTGTTCCTAAATTTGGATTCACCAACATAAACCGTGTAGAATATCAAGGGATCAACTTGGATACTTTACAACACTTGATTGACGAAAAAATCATTAAAGATACTTTAGATTTCGAAACAATCGTTTCTTTAGGTTTAGCTGGGAAAAATGAACTAGTTAAAATTTTAGGAAGAGGAGAATTAAAATCTAAATTGAAAGTATCAGCTCATAAGTTTACCGCTTCAGCAAAAGCTGCGATTGAAGCTGCAGGAGGAGAAACTGTAACTTTATAATCACAAACAAGCGCATGAAATTTATAGAGACACTAAAAAATGTTTGGAAAATAGAAGAACTAAGAAACAGAATCATAGTTACACTAGGTCTGTTATTGGTATATCGTTTTGGCGCTCAAGTAGTTTTACCAGGTATTGATGCTTCTCAATTACAAAATTTACAGAGCAATACAGAATCTGGTTTATTAGGTTTGTTAAATGCATTTACAGGAGGGGCTTTTGCTAACGCTTCTGTTTTTGCATTAGGAATTATGCCTTATATCTCTGCTTCTATTGTGGTGCAGTTAATGGGAATAGCTATTCCTTATTTACAAAAACTACAAAAAGAAGGAGCAAGTGGTCAAAAGAAGATAACGCAAATTACGCGTTGGCTAACTATAGCAATCTGTTTGGTACAAGCGCCAGGCTATTTAGCTAGTTTGCCAACCGCATTTGGAATTCCACAAAGTGCCTTTTTATTAGGTACTGGTGGGTTATTCTATTTTTCTTCAATCGTAATATTAGTTACAGGCTGTATTTTTGCCATGTGGTTAGGAGAGAAAATTACCGATAAAGGTATTGGTAACGGAATCTCTTTATTGATTATGGTTGGTATTATTGCAACATTGCCAACAGCATTCTTACAAAACGCTTCTTCTAGATTAGAAGGAAATAACGTGATGTTAATTCTGTTTGAATTGGTAATTTGGTTAGTAATAATTTTAGCTTCTATTATGTTAGTAATGGCTGTTAGAAAAATTGCTGTTCAATATGCAAGAAGAACTGCTTCTGGAGGATACGAGAAAAACGTATTTGGATCAAGACAATTCTTACCATTAAAACTTAACGCATCTGGTGTTATGCCAATTATATTTGCACAAGCAATTATGTTTGTACCTAGTTTAATTGGTGGAACTTCGTTCTTAAAAGATACAAATGCAGGTCAATGGATGCAAACAAATTTTGCTGATATATTTGGATTCTGGTATAACTTAGTATTTGCTTTATTAATAATCGTATTTACATACTTTTATACGGCAATTACAGTACCAACAAACAAAATGGCAGACGACTTAAAACGTAGTGGTGGTTTTATCCCAGGTATTCGTCCAGGTTCTGAAACCTCAGAATATTTAGATAAAATTATGTCTCAAATAACCTTGCCAGGTTCTATATTCTTGGCTTTAATTGCTGTGTTCCCAGCTATTATTGTAAAGTTAATGAATGTGCAATCAGGATGGGCTTTATTTTTTGGAGGAACTTCTCTATTAATTATGGTAGGAGTTGCGATAGACACTATGCAACAAGTTAATTCTTACTTGTTAAATAGACATTACGATGGCTTGATGAAAACTGGTAAAAATAGAAAAGCAGTAGCTTAATTTATAATACTATGGCAAAACAAGCAGCAATAGAACAGGATGGAACAATTATTGAAGCATTATCTAATGCTATGTTCCGTGTTGAACTAGAAAACGGTCACATTGTGACAGCTCATATCTCTGGGAAAATGCGTATGCATTACATTAAATTGTTACCTGGAGATAAAGTAAAATTAGAAATGAGTCCTTATGATTTAACTAAGGCCAGAATAACTTATAGATACTAATACGATAAGGTTTTAAGTAAAGACTTAAAATTTTAACTAATAACAAAAACAGATGAAAGTAAGAGCATCAGTTAAAAAAAGAAGTGCAGATTGTAAAATCGTGCGTAGAAAAGGAAGACTTTACGTAATTAACAAAAAGAATCCTAGATTCAAACAAAGACAAGGGTAGTTATGGCAAGAAT
>NZ_DATGNR010000044.1:0-2813 GCF_035306605.1 Xanthomarina sp.
AAAAATGCAATTTTAGGTTTTAAGTTTACAATGGCTTCCAAGGCATCTGCACCATTTTCTGCAGTTCCAACAATGGTATAACCGGCTTGTTCTAATTCTTTTCTTAGGCCTCTTAGCATAATAGGGTGATCGTCGGCAATAATAATGGTGATTTTCTTTTTATCCATGGATGTGTTTACAAAGCAAGCGTATTAAATATAACTGCAAAATACAATTTAATAAAACGATTCTTAAAGTATTAAGTCGAAAATATTCTATAATTAAGAGGCTTCTATAGGAAGTTTTACAGTTATTTGAGTTCCTTTATTTAATTTAGATTCAAGCTGAAGGTTGGCCTTAATAATTTTACAACGTTCCATAAGAGATTTCATTCCAAGGCTTTTAGATGTCTGAAGTTTTTTAGAATAATCAAATCCTTTGCCATTGTCCTTTATGGTTAAAATAATGCTGTTTGTTTCACTACTAATGCCAACAAACACAGCTTTCGCCTCAGCATGTTTTATTGTATTGTTTAAAGCTTCTTGAACAATTCTGTAAAGATGCAAGGCCTTTTCTTTATTGATGGCGTGATCTATATTCTCAATTTCTGAAGAGAAAAACACCTCTGTGTTTTCATCCAAATCGTTAATTAAATCTTCTATAGCTGCTGTAAAGCCTAAGCGTTCTAATGTTGCTGGATATAAGCCTTGAGAAATGGTTCGTAGATTTGTTAGGGTATCATTGGCTAAATTTTCGAAAGAACTATCGTCTATACTTTTAGACTTTCTAGTTAATAACATAAGTTGTTGCCCTACAGAATCGTGTAGTTCAAAAGCCAAACGTGTTCGCTCATCTTCTTGGGTTTGAATAATATCCTGAGTGAATTCTTCTTGTAGCTTTTGCTTGTTTTTTGCAAAATTACGCGAACGGATTATGGTTACAAATCCAAATACAGCCACCAAACCTAAACCACCAAACAATAACCATTGATTTTTAAGTTTGTTTTTAGAATCTAATAATTCAATGTTACTATCTTGATTCTGAATGATTAAATCGCGTTTTTCTGTTTCATAAATTGTTTGATAAAAGGCGAGAACTCGTGCTTTTTGAACACTTCCTATCGAGTCTTTAATTTTGGAATAGTTTTTATAGTGCCATAAAGCCTTGTCCTTATTGTTTAGACGTTCGTAAACTTTAGAAAGAAACAGTTCCGACTCTTGAATTTCTTCATATTGATCGCCTTCAGCTTTTAAGTCATGATATTCGGTGGCATAACGAAGTGCGTTTGGATATTCATTTTTGGCATAAGCCAATCTCATTTTAGCATTTAAATAGAAGGGTCTATTATATCCTGTAATATCTTTTTCATTAATTTCTAGTTCCTTTACTAGGCTTTCGGCTTGTTCAATACTGTCGTTTTCAGCTAGAGCTGCAGCTAAACCTGATTTAAGCAGGGGTTCAAAATATTCTTTGTTTTCTGAAATATTACCAGTTTTTAAGGCCAATTTTAAATTTTTAATCCTACTTTTTTGTAAATTTATTTTATTGTCGTCTGCAGCATTATTATAATACACAAAAGGTAAACTTGGAAAATCTTTATATAGATGTACTAAGTCTATTATCTCATTTCTTTCTTTTTTTGCTTCTTTAAAAAAACCATTTTTACTGTACAGAACAGATATGGAGTTTTTAACGTCTAACCACCTTAAGGTATCTTTTTTATTTTGAAACATGGTAGCTGCTTCTTGAAGTTCTAGAGAGGCCTTACCAAAATTTCCAATATTTACATGCGACATTGCAATTGCAAATTTAGATAGCTCTACGTATTTTGATTGGTATTTTTTGGCATAAAAATAAGCGCTATCAAAGTGCTTAATGGCTTCATCAAAGTTCCTCGATTCGTAATAGACATAAGCTGCTTCAAAGTAAAAATCGTCTATGATGTTTGGTTTTGTTACTTGGGGCAGTAACGGATAGCTTGCTTTAATTAATTGTTTAGCTTGTTTAAAATCATTTGGTCCGTAATTTAGATAATTAATAAGATTGGTCGTGTGTTTTACGGCAATATTGATGGAGTCCAATGTTTGAGCGTAGTTTATGGTAACTCGAAAAATAGAATCCACGTTTAAAGGCGTGTCGTATCTCATTTCGCCTGCCAAACTATCCAGAAACTTTAATCTGTTAACACCAGTAAATTTATTGTTGCTAATTTCCAGTTGTTTCTTGGTTTGCTCTAAATCTCTGTCTTGCGACATTGAAATAAAAGGCACTAAAATTAAGAGGAATAAAATAGGTAATCTCATTAGATTTTTGGTTTATGTAAAACTATATCTTTTAGAGAAGAAATAAAATAAATTGGAACATTTAGATTTGAATGAAAGAAAATATTTAGTGACCAGTCAGGTTTAGGACATTTTATAACTAAAATTTATGGTTTGAATACAAACAGATTTATTATTATTGTAATTCAATTTAAACATAACTGTAATCCCATGTTCGTGGGAATAACTTAAAATAATATTTATGCAATTACTAGGAATAAGTTCAAGAATCAATCATCCGGAATATGGAAAAGGAGTTGTTACCAATGTCACATCAAAACACTATTGGGTAACTTTTATAGAAAATGGTTTGGAAACTATAGACATCGACTCAGAATTTGAAGTTATTGAAGCCGCTGAAGACGATGTGGATACCGTTAGTTTTGCAGAAGTGGAAAGCAGTTTGGTACAGATTTTAAAACGTTGGAGCGATGTAACCGAAGTGGTACACATAGCAGATAAATGGAAAGGTGGGAAATTAATTCTAGAACCAGGAGATACCAATTTAAAATC
>NZ_DATGNR010000045.1:0-2885 GCF_035306605.1 Xanthomarina sp.
AAATAGGTTCTCATGATTTTGAACAATTAGGTCCTTGCTAAAATACAAAAAGCGATGGTCATTACAACCATCGCTTTTCTCAAGGTTAAATTAAGGCAGATTATTAATTTGTAGTATGAGTTCGGTTTCTGTAACTACAGAAGTTTCAGACATAGTAAAAACGCTCGCACCATCTTCACTTATGGTCATTGGTTTTACGGCATATCTCCAGTTTCCATCTTCTTCAGTTACAAAAATCAAGTGGCATTCTATTCCAATAGGAATTTGTCCATAATGTTCACTAAACAATCCAGAAACAGGATCGAAAGAATCAAGATGTGCCAATCCGGTATCTTCACCATCATAAGATAGATAGATGGCACTATTTTTATTGTTGAAACCTGTTGGAACAGCTACATTAATGGTTGTTTTAGGTCTTGGATCGTTGTAAAATCTATCAATATTAGTCCATCCAAATTGATTAAACATCGCATAATACTGTGCAGTCTCTATAAATACACCGTTTCCTTGTCCTGCTGCGTCTACATCAGCTTCTTCCCAGGTAAGATCTCCGTCTTCATCTATATTGCCATACCAAAGAATCATGGCATTATCTGGGCCACCAGTTAGAGCCGTAGGTACTTCTAGATGCATGTAGCAATTGGTTTCAAGAGCAACGCCGTCTTGAGTCGCTTCCAGGAAGAATTCGCCTCCGGTTAACAATAAGGCTTTATCACCATTTGGCATCATCCCCATGGTCGGTTTATTTGTGGTAATCATGTTTCCTTTTTCAAAAATCTCTACATACTCCAAATCGACTAGTCCAGTTACGGCATCGCCATCTTTGGTTAAACAGCTTCCATTAATAGAGATTTTAACCCCATTTGAAGATGTTAAAGTAATATTCCCGTCGTCTGCATTAAACTGAAAGTTTTGAGTAATGTTTTCTAAAGCTTGATTTCTAATATTAGAGAAATCTTGAGCTGTTGGTCTGTCGGCTGCAGGTGCAGGAACATAGTCTACGTCGTCGTTAGAACTGCAACTTGTTAATGCCAAGCTTGCCATAAGTGCGGTTCCAAAAAATGTTTTTAAGGTTTTGCTCATCATGTTCAAGGGTTTTGAATTATGGTGAAATTGCTGTATTGGTTTCATAATTAAATAGATTTTTAAATTGTTATTCATCCTTATATAACCTCGAGTTCTATTTTGTTACCCCTTTATTTAATATTTTTTTAAATTTTGAAATGAAACGCTTCTATAAAATCTGTTTTAATTTGAAAACCTTTGAAAGTACAGGGTTTGATTGAGTTGTTTTTTGAGGAAGGAATTTAAAATAAAGCTAATTCTATAAAAAAAAGCCCTTCAAATCAATGAAAGGCTCTTTAATCCACTGAGTAGAGTGTTCAGTTCTCTCAAATAGCATCTTAAATATGATTAGCAGATTTTTTAATTTTTTTATAAAAGATTATTAATGTCTGAAATAAGTTGTGATTCTGTGCCTACAGAAGTTTCAGATAGACTAAAAATGATAGCTTCATCTTCAGCTATTGTTACCGCTTTTATGGCATATCTCCAGTTTCCGTCTTCTTCGGTTACAAAAATTAAGTGACATTCTATGCCAATTGGAATTTGCCCATAATGTTCGCTGAACAATTTAGTTTGAGCATTGTAGGTATCAAGTTGTGCCAAACCCGTTGCTTCACCATCATACGATAAATAAACCCCACTATTCATATTGTTATATCCTGAAGGAACAGCTACATTTATAGTTGTTTTTGGTCTTGGATCGTTATAGAATCTATCTATATTCGTCCATCCAAAATTATCAAATACCACAAAGTAACTCGTGTTTTGAACAATAACGCCGTTTCCGTGCGTGGTAGGATCATCGTCAACTTCTTCCCAAGTTAGATTTCCGTCTGCATCTATGTTGCCATACCAAAGAATCATGTCGTTATCTGTGCCACCTGTTAATGCGGAAGGTACATCCAAGTTCATGGCGCAATTTGTTTCTAAAATAACACCATCTTGAGTAGCTTCTAAAAAGAACTCGCCACCAGTTAGTAATAAGGCTTTATCGCCATTTGGCATCATTCCCATAGTTGGTTTGTTGGTGGTTAACATATTTCCTTTTTCAAAAATCTCTACATACTCTAAATCGACTATTCCTGTAACGGCATCGCCATCTTTGGTTAAGCAGCTTCCGTCAATAGAGATACTAATGCCATGCGAAGATGTTAAGGTAATATATCCATCGTCTGCATTAAACTGAAAGTTTTGTGTAATGTTTTCTAAAGCTTGATTTCTAATGTTTGCGAAATCTTGGGCAGTTGGTCTATCAGCTTCAGGAGCAGGAACATAATATACATCGTCGTTAGGGCTACAACTTGTTAATGCTAAAATAGCCATAAGTGCGGTTCCAAATACTGGTTTCACAATTTTGCTCACCATGTTCAAAGCGTTTGAATGATGGTGAAATGAATTTATAATTTTCATAATTTAATAGTTTTTCAAATTGATATTCATCTTTATATAAACCCAGATGCTATTTTGTTACCCAATTATTTGATATTTTTTTATAAAATCTTGATCTAAGGACTTTTAAACAGGTCATGTGTTGGAGTTAGTTAGGATTTAAATAAAAAAAAAGACCTTTCAAATGAATGAAAGGTCCGATTTTGCTGAACTACTTCTAATTCAGCTCCCTCATTAATAGCAACTTTTATATCTTTAGTTGAGACTAATTTCTCAAAATTATTTTTAATAGATCTTTACTGCTTTGTAATGAAACTTAGTGTGCAAAGAATCACTGATTTTTAAGTTAAGCATGACTTTACTGGTTTTTAGTTTACTTTAAAACCTATAGGAATGTATGGTTGGCCAATGTTTAGGACTGGACCTCCATT
>NZ_DATGNR010000046.1:0-34478 GCF_035306605.1 Xanthomarina sp.
AAGCTTCAAAAATTGCTCAAGAAGTTGTAGAAGAGCAGAAACAGGATTATCAAGTGAGGTTACATGCCGAATATCAATCCTTATTAGCAAAACTTCAGCAATATGAAGAAGCTATTAATTATTACGAAACCCAAGGCAAAATGCTTTCAGATGAAATAATAAAAACTGCCGAACGTACTTTTAAAGAAGGTGAAATCGATTTCTTTCAGTACATACAAAGTATAGAGACAGCCAAAGACATGGAAATCACCTATCTCGATAATTTAAACACGTACAATCAAACCATTATTGCCATCAATTACTTAATTTTATAAAAATGAAAAACCTATATATCTTTATGTTTTCATTGGTTTTAGTAGCCTGTGGAAATTCAGAAAAAAACATAGAAGCTGTTGAAGTAATTAAAACAGATTCCAACGAAATAGACATCACCAAACAACAGTTTGAAGGTGAAAATATGGCTTTTGGCACCCTTTCAGAAGAAGCATTTAGCCAAAGCATAAAAACCAATGGTATAATAGATGTGCCTCCCTATAATAAATCGAGTGTCGCTACTTTTATGGGTGGATATATTACAAAAACACCTTTATTAATAGGAGATAAAGTTAAAAAGGGACAATTATTGGTCACACTTGAAAATCCGGAGTTTGTAGAAATTCAGCAGAACTATTTAGAAGTTGCCGAGCAATTAAGCTACCTAAAATCCGAGTTTACCAGACAAAAAACTTTGTATGATGAAAACATCACCTCGCAAAAAAACTTCTTAAAAGCTGAAAGTACGTATAAAAGCAATTTGGCACAGTACAACGGGATGCGTAAAAAACTGCAAATGATGAACATCAACCCCACTTCGGTAGAACAAGGTCAAATAACATCAACCCTCAATTTATATGCGCCAATTGCTGGCTATGTTACCAAAGTAAATGTAAGTAATGGCAGCTATGTTTCCCCTTCGGATATTGTTATAGAGATTGTAGATACAGACCACATTCACTTAGAACTTTCGGTATTTGAAAAAGATATTTTAAAGATTAAAAAAGGACAAAAAATCCTGTTTACAGTTCCAGAAGCTTCGGATCGTATTTTTAAAGCTGAAGTGCATTTGGTTGGAACCACCATTGATGAAAAAACCAGACGCGTAAAAATCCATGGTCATATAGATGAAGACCAAACGCAATTTATAGTGGGCATGTTTACTGAAGCAGATATCGTGATTAATAATGTAAGAAACATGGCCGTTCCAAAAGAAGCTGTTGTAGAGGTTGAAGACGATTCTTTTGTATTAGTTTTAAAAAATGAAACAGAAACAGAATATCATTTAGAAAAAGTAAAAATTAAAAAAGGTATGGAAACAGAGGATTTTGTTGAAATTTTAAACGAAATAGATCTAAAAGACAAGAAAATATTAACAAAAGGCACTTATATGTTACTAAATGATGGTGGCGGAGGTCATAGTCATTAATTATAGTATATTGAATAAAAGCCTTTAAGAATAGGGCAAACTCCTTACAAAATTAATAAATTAACACCTCAGAATCAGGATACAAAACCAATGAATAAACATACTAAAGACGTACATCACCACGACCACGGTGGAATTTTCGGAAAGAAAACAGACCTATATTTTTCTATACTCTGTGGCTTTTTTTTACTTATTGGATTTATATTAGAAAAAACCACTTCTACGCCTGATTGGTCTCATTTAAGCATATATATTATTGCTTACTTTTTTGGAGGTTACTTTATAAGTATTGAAGCGACTCAAAAAATATCAAAAGGCGGATTCGATATTGATTTTTTAATGATTGCTGCTGCGGCAGGCGCTGCTTATATTGGCAGCTGGGCAGAAGGCGCACTACTATTGTTTCTATTTAGTTTAGGTCATGCTTTAGAAAGCTACGCTATGAATAAAGCCACTAAGTCCATTGAAGCTTTAAACGATTTGTCGCCAAACACAGCTTTAGTAAGGAAAGATGGAAAACTTATTGAAACTCCGGTCGAGCAATTACAAATTAACGATATCATTATTGTAAAACCACACACAAAAATTGCAGCCGACGGCGTAATTATAGAAGGCAGTAGTAGCATTAATCAAGCACCTATTACTGGCGAAAGTATCCCTGTAGATAAAACAGCTATTCTAAACACAACTAATTTACCCGACTTCAAAGATATTGACAAAACTCACATTGCTTTTACAGGTACCATAAATGGCGATGGGCATATAGAAGTTTTAGTTTTAAAACTAAGTAAAGATTCGACAGTAGCTAGATTAATTAAAATGGTAAGCGAGGCTGAAACTCAAAAATCTCCAACCCAACGACTTACTAAAAAGTTCGAAAAAGTTTATGTTCCTCTCGTTATATTATTAGTTATTTTATTGTGTTTTGCACATCTCATTATAGACGAAACTTTTCAAGAAAGTTTATATCGAGCCATTACTGTTTTAGTTGCCGCTAGCCCATGTGCTTTGGCTATTTCTACACCCAGCGCAGTATTAAGTGGGATTGCTAGAGCTGCTCAAAAAGGCGTTTTAATTAAAGGAGGAAAAGCTCTAGAAGATTTAGGTGCAATTACAACCATAGCCTTTGATAAAACAGGAACTTTAACTGAAGGAAAGCCCAAGTTAACAAACGTAATTCCTTTCAACGGATTTCAGGAAACAGATTTTGTACAATTGGTTTTAGAAGTTGAAAGTTTAAGCAACCATCCATTGGCCAAAGCAATTTCTAAGGATATTAAGGCACAATACAGCATTGAATACTTAGGAAATGCCTCTGAAATAACCGCTATTCAAGGTAAAGGGATTCAGGCTATTTATAAGGACGCTCCAGTTTTTATAGGAAATACCAAGCTTATGGTAGATGAAGGAATTCCTGTTGACGAATCCATAACTTCTAAAATGAAGTCCTTATTGGAACATGGACATACTGTAATGTTAGTTTCTTTTAATAGTAAAATTATTGGTTTAATAAGCGTCATGGACGTTCCAAGGAAAACAGCGGCAAGCACATTGAAACGTTTAAAGAAGATTGGAATCAAACGAATGGTTATGCTTACTGGCGACCATCAAAATGTAGGAGATACTATTGCTAAACAAATAGGACTAACTGAAGCCAAAGGGAATTTACTGCCAGAAGATAAAGTTGAGGCCGTTAAAAAACTACTTGAAGAAGATAAAAGAATAGCCATGGTTGGCGATGGCGTTAATGATGCACCTGCCATGGCACTAAGTACTGTAAGCGTAGCTATGGGAGCAGCAGGAAGTGATGTAGCTCTAGAAACCGCAGATGTAGCTTTAATGTCTGATAAAATTGAAAGACTACCCTTCGCTATTAGTTTAAGTAGGGAGTCGAAACGTATTATCAAACAAAACATATTTATTAGTTTGGGCGTGGTTGCCATATTGGTACCCGTAACCATTTTAGGGCTCACAAATATAGGGCTAGCAGTTCTTTTTCACGAAGGCTCAACCATTGTGGTAGTATTAAATGCTTTACGTCTTCTGCGATTTAAGATGGATGAATAAAATAAAAAACTCCCAAACTAATTTAGCTTGGGAGTTTTAACTTTAAGATTCCTGCCTGCGCAGGAATTTATTACATCTTCATCAACCAATGTTTCACATCAACTTCAGCTTTAATAATATCCTTTAAATCCTCGATTTTTACACGTTTCTGCTCCATAGTATCTCTATGTCTAATAGTAACTGTGTTATCCTCTAAGGTATCGTGGTCTACAGTAATGCAAAATGGTGTTCCGTTAGCATCTTGACGTCTGTAACGTCTACCAACAGCATCTTTCTCATCGTAATCAACACTAAACTCCCATTTTAAATCTTCTAAGATTTGCTTAGCAACTTCTGGTAAACCATCTTTTCTAACCAATGGTAAAATAGCAGCTTTAACAGGTGCTAATACCGCTGGTAATTTTAAAACCGTTCTAGTGGTATTGTTTTCTAATTCTTCTTCCACTAAAGCATTTGAGAAAATTGCTAAGAACAATCTATCTAAACCAATAGAAGTTTCAAGTACATACGGTGTATAGCTAGCATTCTCCTCATGATCGAAATATTGTAATTTTTTTCCTGAGAATTCTTCATGCTGTTTTAAATCGAAATCAGTTCTAGAATGAATTCCTTCCAATTCTTTAAATCCGAATGGGAATTTAAACTCAATATCTGTAGCAGCATCGGCATAATGTGCTAGTTTTTCATGATCATGGAAACGGTAATTTTCTTCACCTAAACCAAGTGATAGGTGCCATTTCATTCTATGCTCTTTCCAATATTCAAACCATTCCTTTTGAGTTCCAGGTTTAATAAAGAATTGCATTTCCATTTGTTCAAACTCGCGCATTCTAAAAATAAACTGTCTTGCAACAATTTCGTTTCTAAATGCTTTTCCTGTTTGTGCAATACCAAAAGGTATTTTCATACGTCCAGTTTTCTGAACATTTAGAAAATTCACAAATATTCCTTGGGCTGTTTCAGGACGTAAATATAAATCCATAGCGTGTTCTGCACTAGCACCAAGTTTGGTACCAAACATCAAGTTAAACTGCTTAACATCTGTCCAGTTTCTAGAACCCGTTAAAGGATCTGCAATTTCTAACTCCTCAATTAATGCTTTAACATCGGCTAAATCTTCTTTCTCCAAAGATTTCCCCATTCTAGTAAGAATCTCAGTTATTTTCTCCTGATACCCTATAACACGAGGATTGGTAGAAACAAATTCTTCTTTATTAAAAGCAGCTCCAAAACGTTTTTCAGCTTTAGCAACCTCCTTATCTATTTTCGCTTCAATTTTAGCACAGTAATCTTCAATTAAGACATCTGCTCTGTAGCGTTTTTTAGAATCTTTATTGTCGATTAATGGATCATTGAAGGCATCCACGTGCCCTGAAGCTTTCCAAGTAGTTGGATGCATAAATATAGAGGCATCAATTCCTACAATATTTTCATTCATTTGGACCATAGATTTCCACCAATAGTCACGAATATTCTTCTTTAACTCCACTCCATTCTGAGCGTAGTCATACACTGCACTTAGTCCATCGTAGATTTCACTACTTTGGAACACGTAACCATACTCTTTAGCGTGAGAGATTACTTTTTTAAATTGATCATCGTTTGCCATACTGCAAAAATAAAAAACCGTTCCCATTAAAGGAACGGTTTTCACAAATATATTATTAGTTGCTTATTTTAACACTAATTCTGTTTTTCCTATTTCTAAATCGTCGTTATAAACAACAACAGAATAGGCACCATTTTTAAATAACTCTTTTGATTCTATATTAATTTTAGTGCAAACTTCAATATTGCTGTAATTGTTGTTTACAACAGTCATTCCACTATATTTTAAAGTAGAATTATTGAAATTTACATGCCCTCTTTCTACAACCAATTGGTTGTCTGGCCCAAGTATCTGAACAAAAATATTTTTATTGCCTTTTGGAGTAAGCTCATTACTTAATAAAGATAAACAAACCTCAATATGATCTAATTTATCAATTTTATTAGTTCTCGCGTCGTTTCTAGCGCTAATTGTACTTAATGCAACTGCATGAACATTCTCTGCCGACACTGATTGAATTTCCTTAACGGTTTTGGTTAAAATAGCATTCTCGTGCTCAAGAAGGTATAATTCATTTTGTTGATTGGCTAATTGTTGTGACAATGACAACACTTCAACCTCAAGTAAGTTATTTTTTTCCTGAAACAATTGGGTCATTTTCTTCAATTGAAACCTATCAGCTTCAAGAACATCTATCTTATTTTTATACTTAGAAATTACGGATACATTTGACGCAAAAATTCCAACAGAATCTAAAACATTTGAAAGTATTGCTTTAGTTTCAGCCAATTCTTTATCCTTAGTTTTGTTGCCTTTCCTTACTTCATCATACCTATTAATCATCTCTTGTAATTCATTTTGAACAAGAGAAGTTTCTTGTTCCACAAATGATTGATGATTTTTAAGTGTTTGATACTTTACAAAGCCATAAGACCCAAAAACAACAATTGCTACTAATAATGTACCTATAATTAATCTGTAGTTAAATAATTGAGTATTAACTATCATCTTAATTTATTTTACTCCACGAAACTATAAAGAATGATTCTGTTTTCTTATTTTAATCGATGAACTGATAATATATTTGTTGTAGTCATAAATTATTAATTAAAAAACAAGTTTAGAGCTTGATAGTTATTATTATCTTTAAGCTAAAATCTTACAAAATGTTGGCTTCAGTTTTAGATTTATTTTTTCCTAAAGTATGTTTTGCATGCCAATCTCAGCTAACCGATTTCGAAAACTATGTTTGTACAAGTTGCAGGCACAACTTACCTGTTACTAATTTTCATTTCGAAAACGACGATTACGTTTTAAAAACCTTTTACGGTCGCGCAAAAATTGAACAAGCCACAGCTCTATTACGATTTGAAAAGAAAAGTATTACCCAACAATTAATACACAATTTAAAATACAAAGGTTATCAGGAAATTGGTGTATTTTTAGGCAAATGGTTAGGTGAAGAGTTAAAAGAATTAGATGCATATAAAAGTATAGATATTGTTATTCCAGTTCCACTCCACAAAAAGAAACTAAGAAAAAGAGGCTACAACCAAGTTACTAAATTTGGACAGGAAATTGCGCTTCAACTAGATGTTGATTATTACGATGATGTGCTAATAAAGATAACCAATACAGCCTCTCAAGTAAACAAATCTAGATTTAGCAGGTGGATAAACAACGAGGAACTCTTTGCTATTCAAAACAAAGAAAAAATTCAAGGTAAACATATACTTTTAGTAGACGATGTTATAACTACCGGAGCCACAATGGAAGCCTGCATTTCAGTTTTAAACAAAGCCGAAAATGTTAAAATCAGTTTGGCTTCTATGGCAATAGCTTAAGGATTGTTTACAGTATGAGAATTAAATTGTTTCTTTGTATCTAATTTAAAATTGAAAAATGAAAGACGTCTTTTACAAACCACTATACTTTATCTTAGTTTGCTTGTTACTTGTTAATTGTGCTAATAGAGGAAAACCAAGTGGTGGAGACAAAGACGTAGACCCTCCGGTAATTGTAAAATCTGACCCTGAAAATTTTTCAACCAATTTTAAGGGAACGGAAATAAAGATTGTTTTTAACGAATATGTAAAAATAAATAACCTACAAAAACAATTGATTATCTCGCCTCCCATGGATCCTGCACCAGAAATATATCCACAAGGAGCAGCAAGTAAATTTATTACTTTTAAAATTAAAGACACCCTAGATCCAAACACTACCTATGCCTTTAACTTTGGCAATAGCATTGTGGACAACAACGAATCCAATCCATATCCATTTTACAGATATGTATTTTCTACAGGAGACTATATCGATTCACTTTCGGTGAAAGGGATTATTTTAGATGCAACCTTACGTAAACCAGAAGAGTATGTATCAGTTATGTTATACGAAATGGATTCTACTTTTACCGATTCAATAATTTACAAAAAGACGCCTAAATACATTACCAACACCCTAGATAGTACGACTGTTTTTTCAATCGACAATATTAAAGCTGGTAAATACATGATGGTGGCTTTAAAAGATGAAAACCAAGATAGCAAATACCAACAACGTAGCGACAAAATTGGATTTTTAGAAAAACCTATAACAGTTCCTACTGATTCGCTTTACACAATCAAGTTGTTCAAGGAAGAAGCTGATCCAAAAATTGTAAATCCGCGTTTGGTGTCTGGAGAAAAAATAGCTTTTGGTTTTGAAGGAGATTATAAAAACATGAAGATAAAAATTAAATCGGACACACCTAAAGACTTTAGCTATCGAGTGACCAAGGATGCGAAATCAGACTCCTTGAATTATTGGTATAAACCACGTTTTAATGAAGTAGACACCTTAATCTTTAATGTAACCAACAAGAACTACAATCAAGATTTTGTAGTAAAAATAAGTGAGCAAAAAAGAGATACTTTAATTATATCAACGGCCCCAAATGGGACTATTGGTTTTGAAGAAGATTTTAATATTTCTGCTAACATTCCATTTGAAAAAATTGTTGCTGAAAAAATCAGCATTATGGATAAGGATTCTTTGAATGTTCCCTTTAAATCAAAATTAGATTCCTTGACAAACAAGTTAGCCTTAAGTTTTGATAAAACTGAAAACAACAGATATTCTATTAGTGTACTACCAAATACTTTTACCGACTTTTTTGAAAACAAAAATGACAGTTTAAACTACACAGTTACCACCAAAGGCTTTGAAAATTACGGCAATGTAAGAATCAATCTAAAGAATGTTAATTACCCTGTTATCGTGCAACTTACAGATGACAAAGGAAACGTTAAGGCTGAGAAATATAGTACCGTACCAGAACCTATTGACTTTAAATACATTTCGCCTAATAAATACTATTTAAGAGTGGTACATGATAATAATAAGAATAAAAAGTTTGATTCTGGAAATTATTTAAAAAAGCAACAACCTGAAAAAGTCAGCTATTTCCCTGATGTAATTGACGTTCGTGCCAACTGGGATCCGATTATTGATTTTACCTTACTGTAAAGTAAAGCGGTCCTTATCGTTTAAAAAATTGAATTTCTCTCGATTGGTCTTAATATGAGATTTACTAAGTGTAATAATTTCAATGGCTTCTTGGTTCTCTGGAATACCATCTAGTTTTTCACCTAAAACATCAAACGCAGCGGAATGTCCGTTGTATTCATGATTATTTCCATCGGTCCCTACACGATTAACTCCCACACAATACGACATATTTTCAATGGCTCTTGCTTTTAATAAAGCATCCCAAGCTGTAATTCTTATTTTTGGCCAATTTGCAACATATATCAAAAGATCGTACTCTTCAATATTTCTTGCCCAAACAGGAAAACGTAAATCGTAACAAATTAATGGGCATATTTTCCAACCTTTATAAGTAACTAATAGCTTGTCTTTTCCTGAAGTATATGCTTTGTCTTCGCCTGCAAGGGTAAATGTATGCCTTTTATCATAGGTTTCTATAATTCCATTTGGATGAACAAACAGCATCCTATTATAAAAATGGTTGTTTTCCGAGATGACCGTGCTACCAACAATAGCCGTCTGCTTTTTTAAAGCTAACTCTTGCATCCAAACTACAGTTTCACCATACATGGTTTCAGCAACTTTAGCTGGATTCATAGTAAACCCAGAAGTAAACATTTCAGGAAGAACAATAATGTCAACTACCGTCGAAATACTTTCTATTTTTTTAGTAATAAGTCTTCTATTTTGTTCAGGATTTTCCCAAAACAATTCGGTTTGAATAAGTGCTATTTTTAATTCGGATTGCATCTATTAAAAGTAGTAATTTTAAACGTAATTTACCATGAATAAACGCACGTTTATTATAGAAATTTTTGCGGAATAAAATTCTGAAATTTATAAATTACATTCATAAACTAATTGTTTCCCAACTTTTTTTAAAAGAAAGCGGCTAAACTAAACAACAGTGTTTATCTGTCATTCAATTTAGCCGCCAATTATTTTTGCTTAATTTATTCTAGAATTTGTCCATTGGAAAACGGATAACCTTCAAATGTTTTTACAAGTATTAAGCCTTTCTTAATTTTATTTCTGCCTTTTTAACCTTGCTATTTAATTTGTCTATTTTTTTAAGCCATTTTAACTCGTCAACAGGTGAAAGCTTTCCTTTATTCTTTAAAGACTCATATTTATCTTGAGTACTATTTAGCTTGTTTATTGACTTTTCATAAGCCTTATGAGCTTTCTCTTTCTGCTTTAAAGCTTTTTCAGCCTTTTTTTGATTCTTTTCAGCTCGCTTCTGACTTTTAAGAGCTTCCTTTTGTTGCTTTTCTAACTTTTTAAGCTCTTTTTCTGCTCTTTCCTTTTCCGCTTTTTCCTCAGCTAATCTTAGTTTTTCAGCTTTAGCTTTCTCTGCCTTTACCAGTTCTTCTTTTACTCTTTGCTCCTCAGCTTTAACCAGTTCAGTTTTTTTCTCCTCAGCTTTAACCATTTTAGCCTTAGCCACTTTTGCTTTAGCTTCACTCTCATCACCAATTTCTGTGCTTGATTTTTCTATCGCCTTTACTAGAGTCGGTTCAGCTACTTCCTTTTTCTCGACTTCTTGAGCATTCATTTGATATACTAATCCAAAAAACATTAGAGTTAAAAATACTTTTTTCATATTTATTTTATTATTGTTAATTCAATATTTAACTCTTCAAAAAGTAGGCCATATTTGACCAAAAACCCCAAATTTAAAGACTATTTAAAACATTTGCCGCATTCTTCAAGGTATCATCTGTTTTTGCCAAGCAAAATCGCAATACTTTATTATCTAAATTATGCTCATTAAACACTGAGAGTGGTATAGAGGCCAATCCGTTTTCAATGGTTAATTGCTTGGCGAAATCCACATCGTATTCTTGAGAAATTCCAGAATAATCTAACACTTGGAAATAAGTGCCTTGAGAAGGTTTAAATTTAAAGTTGGAATCTTTAATCAAACTTAAAAACAAATCGCGCTTTTCTTGAAAAAATGAAGAAAGGTTTAAATAGGTATTTGCGTCTTGCATATAGTCTGCCAATGCTATTTGCACAGGATGATTGACACTAAACACATTAAATTGATGGATTTTTCTAAACTCTTCCATCAACGCTTTTGGTGCGCAACAACAACCCGTTTTCCATCCTGTATTATGAAATGTTTTCCCAAAAGAAGCTGTAATAAAACTTCTAGCTTTTAAATCTGGGAACAAACATGCGCTTTGATGTTTTTCACCATCAAAAACAATATGTTCATAAACCTCATCACTCAAAACAATGATATTGGTGGATTTAGTAATCTCTTGAAGCTGTAACATATCGGCCTTACTTAAAATTGTTCCACTTGGATTATGAGGTGTATTTATAATAATCATTTTAGTTTTAGAAGAAATTTTCTGCTTTAACTCTACCCAATTTACCTTGTAATTTGGTGCTTCTAATTGTATAGAAACAGGTTTCCCTCCATTTATCAAAATAGCAGGTTCGTAACAATCGTACGCTGGTTTTATAATAATAACCTCATCCTCTGGTCTTATAAAAGCCGTAATGATTGTATAAATAGCTTGAGTAGCTCCAGCGGTGATGGTTATTTCTGATTCCGGATGATACGAACTTCCGTAAAGCAAATTGAACTTTTCAGAAACAGCTTTACGCAGTTCCATATTTCCAGGCATAAGTGCATATTGGTTGTAGCCAGAATTCATAGCTTTAGAAACCAAGTCTATCAATTTCTGATCACTTTTAAAGTTCGGAAAACCTTGAGATAAATTAATAGCCTTATGCTTATTTGCCAAACCACTCATAACGGTAAAAATGGTGGTTTCAATATTTGGGAGTTTAGATAAATGCTTCATACTTTAAAGATAACGGTTAGACCAATAAATTTAGACCTTTTTAACATCTTTTATACCTTGGTTTTTTATCTTTGGTGAATACAAAATTAACTGATTATGAAATTCATTAAAATTCTATTACTTTTTATTACGCTTCAGGTGTCAGCACAACAAGGTGGCATGTGGATTCCTTCACTTTTAGAAGGAATGAATGAGCAAGAAATGGCAGATCTTGGAAGCAAACTTTCAGCCAAAGACATTTACGATGTTAACAACTCCAGTTTAAAAGATGCTATTGGGCATTTTAATGGTGGCTGTACAAGCGAAGTAATTTCGCCTAAAGGACTAATTCTTACAAATCACCATTGTGGATTTAGTCAAATTCAATCCCATTCCTCTTTAGAAAACGATTATTTAAAAGATGGTTTTTGGGCTATGAATCTTAAAGAAGAATTACCTAACCCAGGTTTATTCATAGAATTTATTGTTAGAATTGAAGATGTAACTTCCCAAGTACTAAATGGCGTTACTGAAGAAATGACTGAGAAAGAAAGACAATCTGTCGTATCTAAAAACTCTAACAATGTAGAAGCTGGTGTTGTAAAGGAAACTTGGCAAGACACTAAAATAAAATCCTTTTATAAAGGAAACCAATATTTCTTATTTGTAACCGAACGATATAACGACATTCGTTTAGTTGGTACACCTCCATCAAGTATTGGGAAATTTGGAAGCGATACTGATAATTGGGTATTCCCAAGACATACGGGAGACTTTGCTTTGTTCAGAATTTATGCAGACAAAAACAACCGTCCTGCAGAATACAGTGAAGACAACGTTCCATATACTCCAAAACACTTCCTACCAATTTCTTTAGATGGTGTTGAAGAAGGAGATTTTACAATGGTTTTTGGTTTCCCTGGAACAACAGATGAGTATTTACCGGCCGTTGCTATAGAACAAATTACTCAGGAGTACAACCCAAGTAATATTGCAATCCGAGAAGCTGCTTTAAAAGTTATCGACGCTAAAATGAAGGAAAGTGACGAGGTTAGAATAAAATATGCTTCCAAACAAGCAAGAATTGCGAATGCCTATAAAAAATGGATAGGTGAAAACTTAGGTATTCAAAAAAGTAATGCCATTGAAAAAAGACGCGAGTTTGAAGCCGATTTCAAGAAAGCATTAAAAGAAAAAAACCTGGAAGAAAAGTACGGAAACATTCTTCCTGAATTTGACAAATTGTATAAAGATTTCGAAGAAATAAACATTAAGCGTAGAAGTTTTATTGAAGTCTTTTTAGTAACAAACGAGTTGATGGAAATGAGTTTTAGAGCTTATCAGTTTGAACAAGCCATAACAAGTAATCCAGCTATATTTGAAAAAGCAATTTCCTCAATTCAAGGAACCCTTTCTGGAATCCATAAAAATTATGATGTTAATGTGGACAGAGGTGTTTTTGAAAACGTAATGCCATTTTACACGGATAATGTAGATGCTACTATTTATAACAAAACAGCTTTAACTAGCTTAGATTCTGCTTTAAAATTATTTGAAGGTACTTCTGAGGAAATCGTAGCAAAACTAAATAAAGATGCTGCCTATGCTTATGCGAAACCATTTGTTGAAGAGTTTTACAATAGCTTAAATCCAGAATTCGAAACAAAGAACGAACCTATTACAGCTTTGCAAACCGAATACATGACAGCTCTTATGAAGGCATTGCCAGATGCCAGATACTTTCCTGATGCTAACGGAACACTTCGAGTTACTTATGGACAAGTAAGAGGCTATTCTCCTAGAGACGCTGTTTACTACTCACCTGTAAGTTATTTAGATGGGGTTATAGAAAAGTATATTCCTGGCGACTACGAATTTGATGTCCCACAGAAATTAATCGATTTATACGAAGCAAAAGATTACGGTCAGTATGCAGATGCTAATGGAAAAGTACCTGTGTGCTTTTTAGGAACAAACCATACAACCGGAGGTAACTCTGGTAGTCCAGCTATTGATGCTCATGGAAATTTAATAGGACTGAATTTCGATAGAGTTTGGGAAGGAACAATGAGCGATATGAACTACGATCCAGAAATTTGTAGAAATATCATGGTGGACGTACGTTATATGTTATTCATTGTAGACAAATATGCTGGAGCCAAACATTTAATTGATGAAATGGAATTGGTACACCCAAAGCAAAATAATGACAAAAAGAAAACGAAGAAGAAAAGAAAAAAATAACCCTTTTCAGTTTATAACAAAATAAACCACATTAGACCTGCTAGCTTATAAAACCTAGCAGGTCTTTTTTTTTAAATAATTTCCATCTTTTTCAACAAAAAGCTCGCATTCATATTCTGGCAAATTCCATCTTTAAACTTATAATCGAAGAAGAGTTCGTCGTTCACAATTTGAGCATCAAAGAAGTGGTTTTTTACTTCGGTTAATTCCTTAGAAATTTCACATAAACTTAAATCGTGTGTTGCAATAATTCCAGTAGCATTACCTGCCACCAATTTCTCTACAAACTTACGTGAGCCAATAGCTTTATCAGTGGAGTTGGTTCCTTTTAAAATCTCATCTAGAATAATAAAATAGGGTTCCTTAGCAATCTCATCAACAATAAACTTTAATCGTGTTAATTCTGAAAAGAAATAAGAACTATCATCTGTTAATGAATCGGTGGTACGCATGCTTGTAATTAGTTTTACAGGCGTGTATTTACTCGATTTAGCACAAACTGGCAATCCTGCGTTGGCCATAACTATATGTAAAGAAACAGTCCTTAAAAAAGTGCTTTTCCCTGCCATATTAGCACCGGTAACTATAAAAAACTCTTGATTATGAATATTTAAATCACTGTCAACTCTTTTATTCCTTTTCAATAAAGGATGGCCTAAACCAACCGCTTCAATAACACTTTTGTTTTTTACAAGTTCAGGAAAAACATAGTCCGGATGATTAAAGGAATAATTTCCTAAGGTATTATAAGCATCAAAAAATGAAACCACTTCAAACCAATTAGAAACGGTTGTTTTATATTGATTTATCCACTGCTCGATTTTGTAAGCATTTTTTAAGTCTAGTAAGAAAAATCCATTTCCAAAAATAGCTGAGATAAAATTATTTCTATTATCCAAAGCATCCAAATGTTTTGAAAATTGAGAAAAAATCTTTGATGCTCTTTTATGTTCCTGTTGAATTTGAATTTGCTTGTTTTTCAGTAATTCTGAAGAAAACGTTTCGTTTTCAATTTGATTTAAAAGCAAAGCATACTGTCTAAAAGTATCCCTAACCTTATCGGTATTACTTGCTAAAACATTAATTTTTTTTAAGAAAACTCCGGTAAGTAACAGGCCTAAAATTAACCAATAACCAACAAAGCTCAAGTCGATTATTTTAAACATGCTAAGCCCAATTAAAATTAAAGATAAAGTAGAAAACACCATTGGAACCCAAGAGATTATTTTAGGTAAAAACATTTTATGAGAAGTTAGCCATTGGATAATTTTTACCGCAGGAGTTTCAGCCTGAATTAAAGTAGCTACCGCTGAAAAATTTTGTCGCCACTCTGGCTTAGCTGCCAACTCCTTAATCGCGTTTTGCTTTAACTCGATGTCTTGAATATCATTAGCTATTAAGGCTTGAGCAAGTTTTTCGGCGCCCTCGTTAATTGTTGTTCTATTTATAAATTGAAAGAAGGACCCCCTTCCAAATAAGTCGATATCTAAACTATAATAGTGCAGTGGATCTTGAAATCTCTTTCCAGAGTTTCGATGATGAAAATCACCTGAAGCAATTTTTAATTCTTCTTCATTAATAGCGACTAGAGCTTTACTTACATCTCTTAAACGCTTAACATCGGTGTATTTTGAAAGCAGAAAGATAAAAACCAAAACGCCAATAATACCAATGGCAACGGAGATCTGCCAAAAAGTAAAAGTGGCATATACACCTACACCAGTAATTAAAAAAACAAGCAGTCTTAAACTACTCATCCCAATAAGTTTTTTATTGAATTTCTTTAGGTCCTGCTGATGTTTTTCAAGTTGAACTTTATAAAAAGTTTGTGGATTACTCATAACAAAAATTGAATTGTAAAGAAACAAAAAATCCCAAGACTTCACTTGGGATTTTAATTTATAAGAAATTATTCGTGTTTGTTTCGAATGATATTATCCTTTTAAACTTGCTTTTAAATACTCTCTATTCATACGAGCAATATTTTCTAGCGAGATACCTTTTGGACATTCAACTTCGCAAGCTCCTGTATTAGTACAGTTACCAAAACCTTCTTCATCCATTTGTTTAACCATATTTAAAACACGGTCTGTAGCTTCAATTTTACCTTGTGGTAATAAGGCAAACTGAGAAACTTTAGCAGATACAAATAACATAGCTGATGAGTTTTTACAACTAGCTACACAAGCTCCACAACCAATACAAGTAGCGGCATCAAATGCTTTATCTGCATCGTGCTTATTAACAGGAATGGCGTTAGCATCAATGGTATTACCAGAAGTATTTACAGAAATAAATCCTCCAGCATGTTGTATTCTATCAAAAGAACTTCTATCAACAATTAAATCTTTTATTACAGGAAAAGCTGCTGCTCTAAAAGGCTCGATAAAAATAGTGTCCCCATCTTTAAACATACGCATATGTAACTGACATGTAGTAACCCCTTTATCTGGACCGTGTGGTTCACCATTAATATGAAGTGAACACATCCCACAAATACCTTCACGACAGTCGTGGTCAAAAGCTATTGGATCTTCGTCCTTATTAATTAAGTCTTCGTTTAATACGTCCAACATTTCAAGGAAAGACATATCTGGAGAGACATCACTAACTTTATAGTCGACCATCTTTCCTTTATCACTTGCGTTTTTCTGACGCCAAATCTTCAGTGTTAAATTCATAACTTTCCTTATTTATAACTTCTTTGTTTTAATTCAATATCTTTAAACTCTAACTGTTCTTTATGTAAAACAGCATCGCTTGGCTCACCTTTATATTCCCAAGCCGCTACGTATGCAAAATTCTCATCGTCACGCTTAGCTTCACCTTTTTGTTCTCCGCTTTCTTCAACAGCATCTTCTCTAAAGTGACCTCCACAAGATTCTTCTCTATGTAAGGCATCCTTCGCAAACAGTTCACCTAATTCTAGATAATCAGCTACACGTCCTGCTTTTGCAAGTTCGTCGTTAAACCCATCGCTAGTTCCAGGAACTTTAACATCTTTCCAGAATTCTTCACGAAGTTCTCTTATTTCTTGAATGGCTTCTGTTAATCCTTTTACGTTTCTAGCCATTCCAACTTTGTTCCACATAATTTTGCCAAGTCTCTTATGGAAATGGTCTACTGTATGTTTCCCTTTATTGTTTATTAAATGATTAATTCGATCACGCACGCTTTTTTCAGCTTCATCAAACTCTTTAGTATCTGTTGGAATTTTTCCAGTTCTAATATCATTCGACAAGTAATCTCCAATCGTATATGGTAGTACAAAATAACCATCAGCTAAACCTTGCATTAGAGCAGATGCTCCAAGTCTGTTAGCTCCATGATCTGAGAAGTTAGCCTCTCCAATGGCGTATAAACCAGGAACAGTTGTCATTAAGTTGTAATCAACCCAAAGTCCTCCCATTGTATAGTGCACCGCTGGATAAATCATCATTGGTGTGTTGTACGGATCTTGATCTACGATTTTCTCGTACATCTGGAATAAGTTTCCGTATTTATTTTTTACTACTTCTTGACCTAATTGTTTTACTAAAGCCACATCATTAACATCTAAATGTCTTATTGTAGCTTGTTCTTTTCCGTAACGTTGAATAGCTGAAGCAAAATCTAAAAATACTGCTTCACCAGTTGCGTTTACACCAAAACCAGCGTCGCAACGCTCTTTTGCCGCACGTGATGCAACGTCACGAGGAACTAGGTTACCAAATGCTGGATACCTACGTTCTAAGTAATAATCTCTATCTTCTTCTTTTAAATCTACAGGTTTTAATTTCCCAGATCTAATTGCCTCAACATCTTTTTTATGTTTAGGAACCCAAATACGTCCATCGTTTCTTAAAGATTCAGACATCAATGTTAATTTAGACTGATGATCTCCAGATACAGGAATACATGTTGGGTGAATTTGTGTGTAACATGGATTTGCAAAATAAGCTCCACGTTTGTGAGCTTTCCACGCAGCAGTTACGTTAGAACCCATTGCATTGGTTGATAAGAAGAATACGTTACCGTAACCTCCAGTTCCAAGAACAACGGCATGTGCCGAATGTCTATCTATTTCACCAGTAACTAAGTTACGAGTAATAATACCACGAGCTTTTCCATCAACCATCACCACGTCTAACATTTCATGACGGTTGTACATTTTTATTTTACCACGCCCAATTTGACGGTTCATGGCTGAATAAGCTCCTAATAGTAATTGTTGACCTGTTTGACCTGCAGCATAAAAAGTTCTAGAAACTAAAACTCCACCAAACGATCGGTTATCTAATAGTCCGCCGTATTCACGAGCAAAAGGTACTCCTTGAGCCACACATTGGTCGATAATGTTTGCCGAAACCTCAGCTAAACGATATACATTTGCTTCACGAGAACGGTAATCTCCACCTTTTACAGTATCGTAAAATAATCTATAGGTTGAATCACCATCTCCTTGATAATTTTTTGCTGCGTTAATTCCCCCTTGAGCTGCAATTGAGTGCGCACGTCTTGGAGAATCTTGAAAACAAAATGCTTTTACGTTATAACCTAACTCTGCTAAAGTAGCTGCAGCAGAGCCTCCCGCTAATCCAGTACCAACTACGATAACGTCTATATTACGTTTGTTCGCTGGGTTAACTAGATTAATATTATTTTTATAATTAGTCCACTTATCTTCAATTGGACCTTCTGGTATTTTAGAATCTAAAGCCATACTAGATGTATTTTTTTATTGATTAAAGTGATGGAATAACGCAATAACGATAAATCCTAATGGAATTAGAATAGCATAAGCTTTTCCAAATCCTTTTAATCCTTTAGTGTATTTATTATTTGCTCCAACTGACTGGAAAGCAGAGTTAAAACCATGTAATAAGTGAAGTGATAAGAATACAAATCCTATACAATATAGTGCAACACGCCAAACAGGAACAAATTTATGTTGAAGCTCCTCAAAATAACGGTATCCACTATCCGCACTATTTGGATCTATTAATCCAGAGGTATCACCTTGGATATATTTAATGTTTATTTCTGGAAACCAAAAATCTATAAAGTGAATTACTAAAAAGATTAAGATAAACAAACCACTGTAAATCATGTTTCTGCTCATCCAAGTAGAATTAGCGCTTCCATTGTATTTAACGTAGCTAATTTTTCTTGCACTTTTGTTTTTAATTTCTAGAACAAACCCCATAATAAAATGAAATAACACCCCAAATAATAGTATGGGCTGCATCACATATTGTACTAACCAATTGGTACCCATAAAGTGGGACACCTCATTAAAAGTTTCGCTACTACATACAGACAGAAGGTTTATTGCAAAATGCTGTACTAAAAATATCATTAGGAAGAGTGCCGACAGTGCCATGGCAAATTTTCTTCCAATCGAAGAATTCAAAATTCCGCTCATTGTTGAAGTTTAATTTTTTTTATCAAACAAATATACGTTTCAAATAAGATTTAGACAAAGTTGTAACAATCTAAAATGTGTATTTAGAATCATTTTAATTAATGAACAAAAAAATTCCACACTTCTAAATATTAAAATCCTTTTCTTTCAGTTAAATAAATGATAAAGTACACCTGCTTTTTTCTTAGACAATAGGAAATACGTATTTTTGAGAAAATTTAGCAACCCAATTATTTATTCAAAAATAATACTGAATAGAAAGACATTTTAATATACTTCTTATTCAGAAAAACATTAATTTCTAAAACAGATGAAATACCACCCAATTAACAACAAGCTCTTTATAAAAAATCGTAAAAATTTTGCAGCTAAAATGTCTTCAAATAGTTTGGCTGTATTTAATTCTAATGATATTTATCCTATTGGCGCAGATAGCACCATGCCCTTCGAACAAAATCGTGATATCTTTTATTTAAGTGGAGTCGATCAAGAAGAGAGTGTTTTAGTACTTTACCCTGACTGCCCTAAAGAGAGTCATAGAGAAATTTTATTTCTTACTGAAACCAACGAGCATATTGCAGTTTGGGAAGGCGCAAAACTAGATAAAGAAGCTGCTTTTGAAACTTCAGGAATTAAAACTGTTTATTGGATACAGGATTTTGAGAAAATTATGCGTGAAATAATGTCTCAAGCAGATACCGTTTATATTAACACCAATGAACATTATAGAGCCAATGTTCAAACAGAAACTAGAGAAGACCGTTTCAATAAATGGTTAAGAGAAAAATATCCAGCACACAAAGTAGCAAAAAGCAACCCAATTTTACAGCGTTTACGCTCGGTTAAAGACCCAATTGAGATTGATTTAATTCAGCAAGCGTGTAACATTACAGAAAAAGGCTTTAGACGTGTATTAAACTTTTTAGAACCTGGAGTATGGGAACATGAAATTGAGGCAGAGTTTATCCATGAATTTATAAGAAACCGTTCGAAAAAATTTGCTTACACACCTATAGTTGCATCTGGAAACAATGCGAACGTATTACATTATATTGAAAACAATCAACAATGTAAAGCTGGTGATTTGGTTTTATTAGATATTGGTGCCGAATATGCTAACTATTCTAGCGACATGTCCAGAACCATCCCTGTTTCAGGAAAATTCACCAAGCGTCAAAAAGAAGTTTATAACGCTGTAAACCGCGTAAAAAATGAAGCTACAAAAATGTTAGTTCCAGGAACTATCTGGGCAGATTACCATATAGAAGTTGGAAAAATTATGACTTCAGAATTATTGGGCCTAAAATTACTAGATAAAGCCGATGTTAAAAACGAAAACCCAGATTGGCCTGCTTATAAAAAATATTTTATGCATGGAACATCCCACCATTTAGGTTTAGACACGCATGATTATGGCATTCTAACCGAACCAATGAAAGCTAACATGGTATTTACCGTAGAGCCAGGAATTTATATTCCAGATGAAGGTTTCGGAATTAGACTAGAGGACGATGTGGTTATTCAAGAGAATGGAGAACCATTTAATTTGATGAGAAACATTCCAATAGAAGCTGATGAAATAGAAGATTTAATGAACAAATAAACTCCACCTATATTTTTATTCAAAAAATAGTAAAAAAGGAGAATTTATAAAAGTAAACCCCATAACCATCAACCTTATGGGGTTTATTATTTTCTAAGTAGTTTAAATTGTATTATACCTACAAAAAAAATCTATCCCTAACCTCCATGAACTAATAATTATAGAGTAAATATTACTAGACCAAGAGCTCACAAACTATCGAGTCTTTTTATCTTTGAATAAAATAACTACAAATTATGACTGTAGAACACAAAGGCATCTCCGTTTATTTTAAAGACCAAGGATCAGGAAAACCTGTGGTTCTCCTTCATGGGTTCCTTGAAAACTCTAATATGTGGATTGATTTAATACCGGTAATATCCAAAAACCATAGAGTAATAGCTATCGATTTATTAGGCCATGGAAAAACTGGTTGTTTAGGGTACATCCACTCTATGGAGCTAATGGCAGAATGCGTAGAAGCAATTTTAACGCATTTAGACATAAAACAAAGTGTTTTTATTGGTCATTCTATGGGTGGCTATGTTGCTTTGGCTTATGCCGAAAAAAATCCAAAAGCTCTAAACGGACTTTGTCTAATGAATTCAACTTTTCTAGCAGACGATAAAGAGCGACAAAATCTGAGAACAAGAGCAAACAAGATGGCAAAAACTAATTTTGAAACTTTAGTCCGCATGTCATTTTCCAATTTGTTTAGCCTAGAAAGCAAAACAAAATTTCAAAACGAATTAAAATCTGCCTTAAACGAAGCTCTTAAAACACCTCTTCAAGGTTATATAGCTGCAAGCGAAGGCATGAAGGTTAGAAAAGACAAATCTCTTTTATTTAAAAAATTAAGTTGTAAAAAGATGGTAATTTTAGGAAAAAAAGACCCGATAATGAATGTGGGCCTACTAGAAGAGCTTTTAAAAAACACTGATGTTGAATTGGCTATACTTTCTGAAGGACATATGAGTCATATCGAAAATAAGAAAGAATTGTCTTACAATTTAGAGCGTTTCATCGAATATTCATTCCGTTTTGACTATTAACAATGTTTTTTACTTAAATTAGGAAACCCAGAACTAACTAATTATGAAAAAAACTACTACTAAACGAACTCCGCTTAAATTTTATTGCGACATATTTGGTCACAAATACAGAGAGTCCAAAAAAATAACTTCGCACGTAAGTGAATACACCTGTTCCTGTTGTAAAAAACAATTAACAACAAATAGCAATGGATCCCTGACCGAGTTAACCCCTAAGTACAAAGAAATAAACAACCTATTAGAAGACATGTACAATAGAAGGATGACCCGATTAAAAAACAAAACAGGAGTCTCATCTATTTACTAAGATTAAGAGATAGGAAGTTTTTAATACCATTTAATAATAAAACTCACTATCACGAATAATTTTCAACTTGCTAGTTGACTAGTAGGCTGGTATTAATTTAATAATACTAGTTAATAGTTTAGCTCTTGGAAAATTTCATTTACTCATTAAGAGAGTTCCATCCCTGAGCTTTTAAGGGAATGCTAGTTTCTGCTCTAGTAATTAAATGCATTCCAGCAGACTCCTCTTTCATATAGCCAATGATTGTAAAATTTGGATTAGCTTTTAGTTTAGGGAAATCCTTCTGAGAAACGGTAAACAACAACTCATAATCCTCTCCTCCATTTAAAGCTACAGTCGTGCTATCTATGTTGAATTCTTCACAAGTTGAAATTACTTGTGGATCTAAAGGAATTTTATTTTCATACAAATCGCAACCCACTTTACTATGTTTGCAAATATGTATGATTTCAGAAGACAATCCATCACTTATATCAATCATGGAAGTAGGTTTTACGCCTAATTCTTTAAGTAATTTAACAACATCCTTTCTTGCTTCAGGTTTTAATTGCCTTTCAATTATATACGTATAAGCGTCTAAATCTGGTTGATTGTTCGGGTTCACCTTAAAAACTTCTTTTTCACGTTCTAAAACTTGTAACCCCATATAAGCAGCGCCTAAATCTCCAGAAACCACTAACAAATCGTTAGGTTTTGCACCACTTCTATAAACAACATCCTTGGAATTAACAGTACCAATAGCCGTAACCGAAATAATTAAACCAGTTAAAGATGAAGTTGTATCGCCTCCAACTACATCAATATTATAAATCTCAGCCGCTGTTTCAATTCCAGCATATAATTCTTCTAAAGCTTCCAATGGAAATCTGTTGGAAACCGCTATAGAAACTGTAACTTGAGTAGCTTCAGCATTCATAGCAAAAACATCGGATAAATTTACAATTATAGCTTTATACCCCAAATGCTTTAAAGGCATGTAGCTCAAATCAAAATGCACACCTTCAACCAACATATCAGTTGTAACAACAATTTGCTTATCCTTAACTTCTAGAACAGCAGCATCATCTCCAACAGCTTTAATAGTTGTTTTTTGTTTGATAGTGAAATTTTTAGTTAGGTGGTCTATTAGGCCAAATTCCCCTAACTTTCCTAAATCAGTTTTGCCTTGGTTTTTATCTTCAATCATAACGCAAAAATAAGAAGATTTTGTACTAATTATCAAAATTAGGAGTATTTCATTTTAATAGCTTTTAAAAGTGCTTAAATTAAAATGAACATCAAGGATCTAAAATGGTCTTTTACTAGCTTCGTTTTTATCTTTTCAAAAGTATTTTAAAGAAAACTTACAAGAACGCAAAATAGCCGTCACTTTTAGTAAAAATTAAAGAATCCAAGGTACGACCTCCTTGACATAAAAAGCCCATTTTAACTACTAATCCAAGTCATATAACTACATAATAAAAGTCTATTCAACTATTTGTTAATATAATGCCATCTTACATGGTAAAATAGGACATATATTGTATCTTTGCGTTTCTATTTAGAACTAATCTATTTTAATTTATGGTAAAAGTATCGGAAACAGCAAAAAAGAAAGTTATTGAGCTTATGAGCGAAGAAGGCTATAATTCAGCAACTGACTTTGTGCGTGTAGGGGTTAAAAGCGGTGGCTGCTCTGGCTTGTCTTATGATCTAAAATTTGATAGAACACAAGAAGCTGAAGACAAGGTTTTTGAAGACAATGGTATTAGAATTATTGTTGACAAAAAAAGCTTTTTATACCTAATTGGTACCACTCTGGAATATTCCGGAGGCTTAAATGGTGCGGGATTTGTTTTTAACAACCCGAATGCCAATAGAACTTGTGGCTGTGGCGAATCATTTTCGCTTTAAGCTCATCTAATCTTCCTTCGAGGAAGACTTTTATAAATAATTATTTTAAGTAAAATGAATAAGTATACCGAAGACGATTTAAGAGAAGAGTTAAAAACCAAAGAATACGAATATGGTTTTTTCACAGATATTGAATCGGAAACATTTCCAATTGGTTTAGATGAAGATGTAATACGAGCTATTTCGTTAAAAAAGGAAGAACCTGAGTGGATGACTGATTGGCGTTTAGAAGCTTTTCGTGCTTGGCAAAAAATGGTAGAGCCAGATTGGGCTAACGTAAAATATATAAAACCAGATTTCCAGGCAATTTCATACTACTCTGCTCCAAACACAAAACCAAAATACGACAGTTTAGACGAGGTTGATCCTGAATTATTAGAAACATTTAAAAAATTAGGCATCTCTTTAGACGAGCAAAAGAAACTTGCTGGAGTTGCTATGGACATTGTTATTGACTCTGTTTCTGTGGCTACATCCTTCAAGAAAACACTTTCAGAGAAAGGAATTATTTTCTGTCCGATAAGTGAAGCTATTAGAGATTATCCAGATTTAGTAAAAAAATATATTGGAACTGTTGTTCCGCAAAAGGACAACTATTATGCTGCTCTAAACTCTGCCGTATTTAGCGACGGAAGTTTTTGCTACATACCAAAAGGAGTACGTTGTCCAATGGAGTTATCTACCTATTTCAGAATCAACCAAGGAGGGACAGGTCAATTTGAACGAACTCTTTTAATTGCCGACGAAGATAGCTACGTAAGCTACCTAGAAGGTTGTACAGCTCCAAGTAGAGATGAAAACCAACTACATGCCGCTGTTGTAGAACTTATTGCATTAGATGGAGCAGAAATAAAATACTCAACCGTTCAAAACTGGTATCCTGGAGATTCAGAAGGAAAAGGAGGAGTTTACAACTTTGTAACTAAAAGAGGAATTTGCGAAAAAAACGCGAAAATATCTTGGACTCAAGTAGAAACTGGTTCAGCTGTAACTTGGAAGTATCCAAGCTGTATCTTAAAAGGTGATAATTCTGTAGGTGAATTTTACTCTATTGCCGTAACAAACAATCATCAGCAGGCTGACACTGGAACTAAAATGATTCACTTAGGTAAAAACACAAGATCTACTATTATTTCAAAAGGAATTTCGGCAGGAAAGTCGCAGAACTCCTATAGAGGTTTGGTGAAGATTGGTCCTAATGCAGACAATGCCCGTAACTTCTCGCAATGTGACAGTTTACTAATGGGTAACGACTGTGGCGCACATACATTCCCTTACATTGAAGCAAAAAATAAATCGGCGCAAATAGAACATGAAGCAACCACAAGTAAAATTGGGGAAGACCAACTTTTCTATTGTAACCAACGTGGTATCGATACCGAGAAAGCTATTGCTTTAATTGTAAACGGATTTAGTAAAGATGTACTGAACAAACTACCAATGGAATTTGCAATAGAAGCTCAAAAACTTCTAGAAATTTCCTTGGAAGGGTCTGTTGGTTAACATAAGAACCCATTATATAGTTAAAATAAATTTCGTTTTGTTTAAATATCAATCATGAAAAAACTAATAGTCTTAATACTTGTCATTACAAGCTTTAATAGCTGCAAGAACAACACTAAGGATGAAAATGTTGCAACCGAAAACAACACTCAAGTTGAAATGAAAGGCCTTACCTTGTTAAAAGGAGATTTCGTTTATTTTGCCGATGGTGCTGTACTACAAACACCTCACGAGGTTTACGGTGTAGTGATTGATGAAAAAATGCACGAATTAGACGAGAAGGTAAAACCTTATAAAAAGGAAGCAACAGATATGATTCCTGTTGAAATTAGAGGGAAAATCATCCAAAAACCTGAAGGAGAAGAAGGTTGGCCATTCCGAGTAGAAATTAAAGAAATTGTAAATATTAGTAAACCAGATCCTAATAAAAAAGACATCATTTTAGGAGCTGAAAAATAACCTGAAAAACAAGTATTTATTTTAAGTTTTACAAAACTTAAAATTGTAATTTTTTGAATAAACAATTATGTTAAAAATTAAGAATTTACACGCAAGTGTTGAAAATAAGGCCATATTAAAAGGCATTAATTTAGAAATTAACCCTGGGGAAGTTCATGCTATCATGGGACCAAACGGTTCTGGAAAAAGCACCTTGGCGTCTGTTATTGCAGGGAAAGAAGAATACGATGTTACTGAAGGCGAAATTCTCCTATTTGATGAAAACATAGACGAATTAGGTCCAGACGAGCGTGCTCATAAAGGTATTTTCCTTTCATTTCAATATCCAGTAGAAATTCCAGGAGTTTCGGTTACAAATTTCATAAAAACAGCTATTAACGAAACTCGTAAAGCTAAAGGTTTAGAAGATATGCCTGCCAATGAAATGTTGAAACTTATCCGCGAGAAATCTGAATTATTAGAAATCGATAGAAAATTTTTATCTCGTTCACTAAACGAAGGTTTTTCTGGAGGTGAGAAAAAACGTAATGAAATTTTCCAAATGGCGATGTTAGAACCAAAACTTGCTATTTTGGACGAAACAGATTCTGGATTGGATATCGATGCCTTACGCATTGTTGCAAACGGCGTTAACAAACTAAAAAGTAAAGACAATGCAGTTATAGTAATTACGCATTATCAAAGACTTTTAGACTATATCGTTCCTGATTTCGTACACGTAATTCACAATGGAAAAATCGTGAAATCTGGCGGTAAAGAACTTGCATACGAGCTTGAAGAAAAGGGTTACGATTGGATTAAAGAAAAAGCAGACGCATAAATTAGTTTGTAGTATTCAGTTTCAAGTTAAAATTATAAACTCCCAACTGAACACACGAACAGTATTGCTTTCACAATGTATAATAGCAAACAGCACTCCATAGCAAATTCAAAAATTTTTTGATAACTGCAACTACGTGTTGAAAACTAAATTAAATGGAATTAAAAGAAAAACTCATATCCTCCTTTTTAGCATTTGAAAATGACGTGAATTTAGATTCGCACATTCACGATGTAAGAAGCGAAGCCATAAAAGTATTTGAAAACGAAGGGTTTCCAACTAAAAAGGACGAAGCTTGGAAATATACTTCTTTAAATAGTGTATTAAAACATAACTATAGCGTGTTTCCAAAACACGAAAAAAATGTTGAATACAACGAGGTAAAGAAATACTTTATTCACGAAATTGACAGCTATAAAATAGTATTTATAGACGGGAAATATTCATCCCATCTTTCGCAAACTACGCACGATGGAATTGATGTTTGCTTAATGTCTTCCGCTTTAAACAAGCCTAAATACCAAATAGTTATTGATAATTATTTCAATAAAATAGCTTCAAAAGATGGTATAAATTCTTTAAATACAGCTTTTTCTCAAGAAGGTGCTTATATTCATATTCCGAAAAACAAAGTAGTAGATAAGCCTATTCAAATTTTACATTTTTCAACAGGAAGTGAAGCTGCCTTATTAAACCAACCACGAAACTTAATTGTGGTTAACGAGAATTCGCATGTACAAATTATCGAGCGTCACCAAAGTTTAACGGACAACCCTGTTTTAACAAACTGTGTAACGGAAATTTTCGCTAACAAACGTGCTATTATCGATTATTACAAAATTCAAAACGATAACGAAAATGCTTCTTTAATTGATAACACCTTTATCAACCAAAAGCAAGAAAGTATCTGTTCTGTCCATACATTTTCATTTGGAGGAAAACTAACTAGAAACAACCTTAATTTCTACCAGAATGGCGAACGTATAGATTCAACCTTAAAAGGAGTTACAATTATAGGAAACAAGCAACATGTAGACCATAACACTTTGGTTCATCATATAGAGCCTAATTGCGAAAGTCACCAAGATTATAAAGGAATTTACGATGGTAGCTCTACTGGAGTTTTCAACGGAAAAGTACTTGTTAACAGAGATGCACAAAAAACAAATGCGTTTCAAGCAAACAACAATATATTAGTAAGCGACAAAGCCACAATTAATACCAAGCCACAATTAGAGATTTTTGCAGACGACGTGAAATGTTCTCATGGATGTACAATTGGACAATTGGACGAAAGCGCTTTATTTTATATGCAGTCTAGAGGTATTCCTGAAAAAGAAGCCAAAGCCTTATTAATGTATGCGTTTAGTAACAATGTATTGAGCTCGGTTAAAATTCCAGAGATTAAACAACGAATCAATAAAATTATAGCCACCAAATTAGGAGTTAATATTGGATTTGATCTTTAAAATTCTTTCAGAAGAAGGAATCTATTAAACACGCATCTAATATTAACAATTATTTGGAGCTATTTCCAGCTTTCGGCAGTCGCTTTTTTTGTAGGTATAACTTTTAAAAAGTCGTACCTACAAAAAAGAGCTTCACCAAATGCCTCAATCTGGGCTAAAAAATCAAACTATGTTCAACATAGAATCCATAAGAAAAGACTTCCCTATACTTTCAAGAAAAGTACATGGAAAACCTTTAGTATACCTCGATAATGGAGCCACTTCACAAACTCCAAAACAAGTTATCGACGTTATTGTAGATTACTACACCAACTACAACGCAAATATTCACAGAGGCGTCCATACATTAAGTCAAGAAGCAACTGACAAATACGAAGAAGCGAGACATAAAATACAGGCTCATTTTAATGCTAAACATGCCCATGAAATCATCATGACTTCTGGCACAACAGAGGGTATTAATTTAGTAGCAAATGGCTTTGCCTCTTTATTAAAAAAAGATGACGAAATTATTGTTTCAGCCCTAGAACACCATAGTAATATTGTGCCTTGGCAGATATTATGTGAAAAAACAGGTGCTATTTTAAAGGTCATTCCTATGAATGATTCCGGAGAACTTGTAATGGCTGAATACGATAAGTTACTTTCAAAAAAAACAAAACTTGTTTTTGTTAATCATATATCAAATGCAATAGGAACCATTAATCCTATTGAAGAAATCATTAAAAAATCCCATGCCCTTGGTGCTGCTGTTTTGATTGATGGTGCTCAAGCCTGCCCTCACGTAAAACCAGATGTACAAGCACTTGATGTAGATTTTTATGTAGTATCCGCTCATAAAATGTGTGGACCAACTGGTGTTGGTATGCTTTACGGTAAAGAAACATGGCTAAACAAACTACCTCCTTATCAAGGTGGTGGAGAAATGATAGCCGACGTTACTTTCGAAAAAACAACTTATGCCGAATTACCACATAAATTTGAAGCAGGAACACCTAATATTTGTGGAGGAATAGCTTTTGGAGCTGCCATAGACTATTTAAATGCTATAGGTTTTGAAAAAATAGAGGCTTATGAACATGAGCTTTTAGAATACGCAACAAACAAACTTTTAGAAATAGAGGGTTTAAAAATATATGGTCCAGATCAACCCGGATTAAAAAACAAAACCTCTGTAATTTCTTTTAATTTAGAAGGTATTCATCCGTACGATGTTGGCACCATACTAGACAAACTAGGAATTGCAGTAAGAACAGGTCACCATTGTGCTCAACCTATAATGGCGTACTTTAAAATACCAGGAACTATTAGAGCTTCATTTGCATTTTACAACACAAAGGAAGAAGTTGATGTATTGGTAGAAGGTGTCAAAAAAGCTAAAATGATGTTAACGTAATACTTTGGCTTCCTTTTTGTATCTTATATCAACTAACACTAAAAAAAGCAACATGAAATATTTGACAATTTTACTAAGCATTTTCACCTTTACATCATGCGGAAATTCCAAAGAGGTAACTGCTATGGAAGCTAATAAAGAAACTATGACACAAATTTCTGGAATTTATTATGTATCAACTATTGGCGAAAACAATCACGATTCTGATGAATTAACCATACAATTTGATGAACAATCGAATACTGTTTCAGGATTTTTAGGATGTAACAGATTTACGGGAACTTATACATTAGATGGAAATTCTATCTCTTTTGGTCCTCTAGCTACAACTAGGATGATGTGTGAAGAAGCTAACAACAAAATGGAACAAAACATGTTGTCAGCATTAGAAAATACGACCTCTATAAATATTGAAAATCAAGAATTATCCTTATCAAATTCTAAGGGTATTCTAATAAAAGCTACTAAAAATTCTGAATTAAAAGTTGCTCAAGAAAACAACTACATCATAGAATATACAGCTGTAAGCCGTGGACTTTTTAATCAATATATTTTTGAAAATGGCACCTTATCCATTCAAAAAGACAGAAGCTCAGCTCCTACGATGATAGCCTGTTCTAAAGAAGATAGCAATGCTATCATAGAACAAGTAAAAACTTTAGATTTAGAGAAATTAAAAACTTTAGAAGCTCCTACAGAACGTAGATTTGTAGATGCTGCAGCTATTGCTACCCTAAAAGTTATCTATAATGGTGAAACCTACGAAACCCCAAATTTTGATAATGGCGAACCAAACAAATATATAGTTTCATTAGTATCAACCCTTATGGAACTTATTGAAAAACAGTAAAAAATTGATTGTAAATATTACAAATTGTATTTTTGTATAAAATAATAAAAAGTGACCATTCAAGACATTCAAAACGAAATTATAGACGAATTTGCCATGTTTGACGACTGGGAAGAACGCTACCAGTACATGATAGATTTGGGTAAAACTTTACCCCTAATTGATTCGCAATACAAAACTGACGACCACCTTATAAAAGGTTGTCAGAGTAAGGTTTGGGTACATGCAAATTTAGAAAACAACAAGATAGTTTTTACTGCGGATAGTGATGCAATAATCACTAAAGGCGTTATAGCTATTTTAATTCGTGTGTTTTCTAATCAAAAACCAAGCGATATTATAGAAGCCAACACAGATTTTATTGATGAAATCGGTTTAAAAGAACATTTATCTCCAACACGAGCAAACGGGTTGGTAAGCATGGTAAAACAATTAAAAATGTATGCTATTGCATACCAAACACAACTTAATTAGTTTTATTGCTTGATGGAAAGTTGCACTATAAACTTTCGACTAAACATCAAACAATCTAACAAAAAAACTTATTGAAATGAGCGAAACAACCATAGATATAAACGCTTTAGGCGAGAAAATAGTTAAAGTAATAAAAACCATATACGACCCAGAAATTCCTGTAGACATCTACGAATTGGGGTTAATCTACGATGTTTTTGTTAACGAAGATTACGAAGTAAAAATTTTAATGACACTTACAACTCCTAACTGTCCGGTTGCAGAAACTTTACCTTTAGAAGTTGAAGAAAAAGTAAAATCTATTAACGAAGTGAAAACAGCGGAAGTAGAAATTACTTTCGATCCTCCTTGGTCTCAAGAATTAATGAGTGAAGAAGCCAAGTTGGAGCTTGGGATGCTTTAATTTAATAACCATACATGTCAAGACGTAAACCTACTTCATTAAAAGACGATAATAAAACAAGTATAAAATCGTCGTTTAACGCTTTAGTTTACATTCCTCGATTTTTTAAAGAAATATGGAAAGTCAACAAAAAGCTTTTTGTATTATCGGCTTTTTGCAGACTTATTGGAGCTTTGCTTCCGGTGGTAATTTTATGGTTAGGAAAACTCATTATTGATGAAATTATTTTACAAGTTTCATTAGAGACTCCTGATTACACATCACTTTGGACCTATGTAGCAACCGAGTTTGCTCTCATTATTCTATCCGATTTAATAAGCAGAGCCATCTCGTTAACTGATGGTTTACTTGGTGATGAATACAACATAGCAACGTCCATAACCATTATCAAAAAAACCAATCAAATTAATATTAGCTTATTAGAAGATTCCGAGTTTTATGATAAATTAGAACGTGCACGAACCCAAACTACAAGCCGTGTTGGACTTATGTCAAATGTTTTGGGGCAAGCCCAAAGCGCTATTTCCATTTCAACTCTTGTGGCGGGTTTAATTTATTTCGAGCCTTATTTAATTATCCTACTTGTACTGAGTATAATTCCTTCATTTATAAATGAAGTACGCTTTAGCCAACAACAATATTCCTTGGCTCGAAGCTGGACCTCAGAACGAAGAGAATTAGACTATTTAAGATTTATAGGTGCTAACGATAAAACTGCCAAAGAAATCAAGCTTTTTGGGTTAACAGATTTTGTAGTGGACCGTTTTAAAAACCTATCTAACGAATATTATCAACTTAATAAAACATTAGCAATTAAACGTTCAGCCTTAGGCTTTTTGTTTAATGTTTTAGGAACTTTAAGTTATTACGGAGCCTATATATTTATAATTTACAGAGTACTTTCAGGTGTTATTACTTTGGGTGAATTAACATTTCTATCTGGAGCTTTTAATCGTTTAACACGAAATTTACAAGACTTCTTTTCAAAATTCACACGTATTTCTGAAAGTGCATTATACTTGAAAGATTATTTTGATTTTATAGACATTTCAATTGTTCCGAAGGCTAAAGAAGATGTACCACTACCAAAGCGTATTACGCAAGGTTTTGAATTTAAAAACGTTCATTTTGCCTATCCAAATTCAGAAAAAGACATTTTAAAAGGAATAAGTTTCACCCTAAAGGCTGGAGAGAAACTAGCATTTGTAGGACAGAATGGTGCAGGGAAAACAACATTAATAAAATTATTATTACGTTTTTACGAACCTACTTCTGGTGAAATATTACTAGATGGTGTCAATATTAATCGATTTAACATTGCGGAATATCAAGAGTATTTTGGGGTTATTTTTCAGGACTTCTTTAGATACGAATTTACTGTTAGAGAAAACATAGCCATCGGAAATATAGATGAACTAGACAACCAAGAGAAAATTGAAAAGGCGGCAGAATTAAGTCTAGCAGACGATGTGGTTGCCGAACTAAAACAAGGCTACAATCAGCAATTAGGAAAACGATTTGTTAATGGACAAGAATTATCTGGTGGGCAATGGCAAAAAGTAGCCTTAGCTAGGGCATATATGAAAAATGCAGAAGTTATGGTTTTAGATGAACCCACTTCGGCATTAGATGCTAGAGCAGAAAGCGAGGTATTCGATCGATTTATTGGCCTAACTCAAGATAAAACAAGTATTATTATATCCCACAGATTTAGTACGGTTCGACAAGCGGATAGAATTTTAGTTCTAGAAGATGGAAAAGTTTTAGAGATTGGGTCTCATGAAGAACTTATAAAAAATAAAGCCTTATATGCTGAATTGTTTTCATTACAAGCAGAAGGCTATCAGTAAAACATTTACCTTTGTATTATGGCAGAAGAGATTATAAATAGAGTTGCAAACAGCAAATTAGTTGTGGTAGACCTTGAGGATTATTATCAAAAAGGTCAGCGCATTGTGTTCGATATAAAAGATTGGTTGTATGAAGGATTTGTTCTTAGGGAAAAAGATTTCAGACAGCAAGTAAGCGAGCACGATTGGTCTCAATACAAAGACTGCTACGTGGCATTAACTTGTACCACAGATGCCATTATTCCAGGTTGGGCTTATATGTTGCTTACCATGGAATTGTCAGCCTTTGCAAAAAAGACTGTTATTGGAGATTTAAACCTTTTAGAAACATCCATTTATCAAGATATTATCCAGGGTCTAGATATTGAAGAGTATCGAGATAAGCCTTTAATTATCAAAGGATGTACTAATAAACCTGTTCCAGAAAATGCTTACGTTATGCTTTCTGAAAAATTAAAACCAATAGCTAAATCCATTATGTATGGCGAAGCTTGTTCGGCCGTTCCTTTATATAAAAAACCTAAAAATTAAAACTTCTATAATTACGCCTTAAAATAAACTTAATGGCTGTTTTTTTTTGCCACGAACTCAGGTGGTCGTATATTTGTAAGCTATTTTTTATTAATATAATCCATTCAAAATGAACAAGATGACTAAAAATTTACTTTCAATCCTAGTGGTAGTTTTTACTATTTCAACTGGATTCGCGCAGACAAAAGAAGAATTAAAAGCACAAAAATCTGAAAAACAAGCAGCTGCTAGCGCTCTTCAAGCTGAAGCTGATGCATTACAAAAACAAATAGACAAATTTCCAGGTTGGAAATTTGGAGCATTTGGTACTATTGGAGCAAGTTTCTCTAATTTCAACAATTGGTATGGACAAGGATCTCCTAACAACTCTGCTGGAAATATAACTATTACAGCAAATCCTCATGCCAAATTAGACCAAGAAAAGTATTTTTGGTACAACACAGCTAACATTAACTTAAGCTGGGTGAAATTTGACGATAAAGACGATCCAAACGATGATGGCAGCTTTAGAGAATCAAGCGATGTATTTAATGTAACTTCCCTATTTGGTTATAAAATAGCTAAAAATTTAGCAGCTTCAACTTTAGGAGAATACAGAACAACCTTAATAAACAATTTTAACGATCCAGGATATTTAGATTTAGGTGTGGGTGTTACATGGACTCCAGTAGAAAATTTAGTTGTGGTAGTTCACCCACTAAACTACAACTTTGTATTTTCAGACAATGACGCTTTTTTCGAGTCATCTCTTGGAGCAAAAGTTGTTGCTAATTATAACCGTTCATTTGGAGGCTTAAAATACAACACGAACCTTTCAGCATTTATGAGTTATAA